>NZ_CAWUOL010000047.1:0-37253 GCF_963923915.1 Nodularia chucula CCY0103
GCGACGATAGTTGAGGGGTAGCCCTCCGCAAAAATAGCTCGATGCCAGGTTTATCCATACAACAAAACCCCTTAGCTTTTTATAATTGCTAGGGGGTTTTTTGCTACTATGCTATTTGACAATCTGAGTCAATCCATTTACATTAATAATCTGTACTTTAACTCTTCAGCGCAAAATTCACCGAATCTTGGGTTATTTTTATGAAGAGTTTCGGGATATTAAAACATTAGGAAATCGCGTCGCCGAAGAAGCCAATTCCCGAATGTGGCACATGAGATTAGTAGAAAGTTTTGTCGCTGTTTCCGGTAGTTATATCCGCGAAAAACCCACAGCCGAAAGATTCGCCCAAACCACATTAATTTTGTGGAAAATGATTGCACGTATTAAAGGTGATAAAGTATCTCCAACTCCCCGACTGGGTAAACAAAAAGTAAATATTACCATTGGGGAACCCATATCAGTATATGGTGTCCAATTATGGTAAGAAATAATAGCAGCACCTTCAGCAATTATTGTATCGGCATTCTCAACCTCTACCACCTTTGTTTGACCAAAGGTTCTATACATCTCTTTTTTAAGTAAGGGAATACGAGATGTTCCACCAATTAACAGAACTTGATGAATCTGAGATGTTTGAAGACGTGCTTTATGTAAAACATCATCTACTAATTGCATTGCATCATTAATATGTGTTTGGATTAGTGATTCAAACTGACTACGTTCTATATCTTGAGCAAGCTTATAGGTTCTTTGATTAACCGAATAAAATTCAGGAACTGCTATATAAGCACTCTCTTTCGTACTCAAATAAATTTTTGCAAGTTCAACTGAATTTAATAGGAGATTTTTAATACCAGCATCAATCCGAAAACCTTCTGGAATAATGCCCTTTTCTTGAGGGGGCGACGAAGAAGTTAAAGAGGCTGCTGTATAAGCATCATAAGATTTGGTATCACAGTAATAAAAGTATCATAATATAACGCCTGTTCTATGGAAGACAGCGATCTCTGTAAACATCGCACTAATATTTTGATTGAATATTACCATCCCTTCCTCGCTGGTAATGGGAAGTTGCTAGGAAGGGAGATTTTAGCTGAAGCTGAAAATGCTTAATCAGCTACCTCATTCACTGGGAACCTATCAATTAATTGCATCGCCCGATAAGCATTACGCTGGAAATCTTTCGATAAGTGCGGAACGTGGGGGATTTGAGATAATAAATCCAAGGTGCGCCGTAAAATTCTCACCACATCACCTTCGTCTAAGGTTGTATTTTCACAGAGTTTTGTCCACGGTGTTCCTAGCGCCCATTGTTCTACTATGGCAATTAATTCCAGTTCTAACCAGATGGGCAAAGCGACATTATATCGCCGTTGGACTTGAAATATTTTGCGGCGAATGTTCCGCAGTTTTGCCAAGGCTTCTATTACTTCGTTACTGAGGTCAAAGTGGACTTTACTATCTGGACGAGGGGTTTCGATGACTAAGGCTGCTGCTGCTGCTGCTAAATGATGGGGATCTAAATGTTCTAATTCACCACTTTCAAAGACTAATCCCAGCCATAATTCGTTTTCTCCGCGAATGGCGGCGGCCATTTGCCCTAGTTCTGTGGGGACTAAGTTATCTAACGCGTCAAAGTATTGCAGGATGGAAATTAAATTGACAAATTCTTCCCAATGGCGTTGTGAGTGTTCCTCAACTTGTGATTGTAATTCCTCAAGTTCGGCTTCTAATTCTACATAACGCGCCCGGCGTTTGAAAAGTTTGCTGACATTGCCTGATTGATGGATGGGATTGGTTTCTAGTTGCTCTTGAACGGCGGTAACGCGGCTGAGTTGTTCCACGACTTCCGGGGGCATATACATTGAGCCTTGGACTTCTGGTATGCGTTGAGCGATCGCAAAGCTCTGTTCACTACCACGCAGTGATTTCCCCGGTTTAATTACTAATTCTGCTGGTGGTACGATCTGCTCTGGCACATCCACTCTGGGCAATTGTGCATACAAATCGACGACATCCCCAGTTGTAACTACATACCAGCGATTATCTTGCCCTAAGCATACCAAGTAAGGAGCTTGTCCAGGAGGCGCTGGTGTTTTTCCTACTAATACTGCTGTTATGGGTGTAGAGACGGCAATGTTTTCACCTTTGAGACTTAATAGCGTTCCCGACACTGCAAAGCTCAACATCATCACAAATTCTTCTTGCCGATTTTCTAGAGCTTGTTCTTGCAGGGTGGTTAATAACTGACGTTCTATTCTCAGGCGTTGCCGTAATTTCTCATAAACGGCTAATTCATGTTCGCTAACTGTGGAAATTTGTGCTTGCAGTTGGGCTAATTGGGTTTGCAGTTCGGCTATTTCATCATACTCTGGTCGTAAATGCACAGTTGCCATGTACTGCCCAAAACTACGTTCTATGAGTTCCTTGGCTTGCTCTAGTGTGTGGATTTGCAGCAAGTTCAGTACCATACCATAGCTGGGTGTAAACTGACTCACTAGGGGGTCTGGTTTAGATGTCGCTAAGTACGCGGCTTCTTTGGAGCCTTCAAAGGGGGTTTGGACTGTGACTACATGACCTTGTAAGTCCATGCCTCGGCGGCCGGCACGTCCAGCCATTTGCAGAAATTCGGAAGGGTTTAAGAGGCGATGTCCAGAATCAGTCCGTTTGGAAAGGGTGGAAATTACTGTTGTCCGGGCTGGCATATTGATTCCCGCCGCTAGGGTTTCGGTGGCGAAAACTACTTTAATTAGCCCTTGCTGAAATAGTTCTTCTACTAGTCCTTTCCACGCAGGTAAAATTCCGGCATGGTGAGCAGCAATACCTCTGTACAGGGGGGCGATTTGCCCAGAACGTCCGGCTTCAGGATTCCGGCTTAAAAAGTCATCGATTTGCTGGCGTAATATTTGCGACTCGTCATTATTTACTAACCACAAATCACCGACTTCTGCCACGGCTTTATCGCATCCCCGGCGACTAAAGATAAAGTAAATGGCTGGGAGCATATCCCGTTGCTGTAGGTGGCTGAGGGTGTAAGCGATGGTGGGGGCTTCTGGTCTGCCGCCTCTACCTCTATCTCCGGGCTTTCTTTTGCCTCTGTTTGCCAATCGGGGGCTAATTTTAGTTTTATTTTCGTTGAGGAGGGGAAACAGCCCTTTGGGGTTGCAATAATAAAATTCTAAGGGAACTGGGCGAAAATCGGAATAAATCAGGTCTGTGGGACCGTGAACACGGTTGAGCCAGTCGGTGAGTTGATCGCTGTTGGCAACGGTGGCGGAAAGGGCTACTAGTTGAATTTCACGAGGACAGTAGATAATTGATTCTTCCCACACTGTTCCCCTTTGGCGATCGTTCATGTAGTGACACTCATCTAGCACTACGGCTTCCACGTCTACTAAAGAAATGCCAACTTGCCCGATGGGTGTGCCATAGAGCATATTGCGAAAGATTTCTGTTGTCATTACCAGAATTGGTGCATCCCTGTTAATGGAAATGTCTCCAGTTAACAATCCCACTTGGTCGTAACCAAATTGCTCACGGAAATCACGTAATTTCTGATTTGACAGGGCTTTGAGGGGGGTGGTATAGAATACACGTTTCCCCCGTGATAAGGCTCTATAGATGGCGTATTCCCCAACTAGGGTTTTACCGGAACCTGTGGGCGCACAAACGACTACGGAACGTCCAGAATTTAGGGACGCGATCGCATCTTGTTGGAACTGATCAAGTTCAAAGGGAAAGATTAACCCTAAGTCAAGTTTTGGAGATGGTGCGGGATAATTCACTCAATCAAATTTGCAACCGGACTTTTTACTATATTAACGGCTATGTTGTCAACTTCGTTAGTCATTAGTCATTGGGAAGTAACAATCTTTCCCCCTGCTCCCTGCACCCTGCCCCCTGCCTCTTATTTCCCCAACTCTTGCGATCGCAGTGTGGCCGCTTTTACTGCTTCAATCAGAGCTGAACGAAATCCTGCTTTTTCTAGTTGAGCAATTCCCGCAATTGTTGTACCACCGGGACTAGTAACACTATCTTTGAGTTCTGCTGGGTGCATTTTCTTTTCTACCAACAGTTTCGCTGTGCCTAATACAGTTTGCAGGGCTAGTTGATTGGCGATGGTTCTAGGTAAGCCTGCTGCTACTCCACCATCAGCCATTGCTTCCACCATCAATGCCACATAAGCCGGTCCACTGCCAGATAGACCTGTAACTGCATCCATCAGGATTTCAGAAACTTCTACCACTTCTCCCACTGCTGAAAAAACTTGATGTGCTATTTTTTGATGCTTGGGGCTAGTGTATGCACCTAGAGAGATGGCGGTAGTACCTGCCCCCACTGTAGCTGGAGTGTTGGGCATAGCTCTAATTACAGGTAGCTGGGGAAATGCCGATTCTAGTTGGCTTAAGGAGACTCCAGCCAAAATAGAAATGACTAGAGGGGAAATTTGGATAGTCAGTATATCTGCTAATTCTTGAGCGATCGCACTGAATACTTGTGGTTTTACTGCTAAAAATACTACTTCCGTGGATTCTGTAAACACCAAACCATTATCTGGAGTTACCGTTACATTATATTTCTGCCGCAAATAATTTTGGCGTGTCGGTAGGGGTTCACTCACTATCACTTCTGATGCCTGATAGATTTCCCGCGCTAGTAAGCGGGACAAAAGAGCTTCTCCCATTACCCCGCCACCAATTAAGCCAAATTTAATAGTCATTCAGTTATATAGTCAATAAGAGCAGGTTTAAACCATTAATTTATGGTAAGATACCACATTTCGTTAAACCCGCCCGTAAAATTATCAAAAATCCTGGTTTCTGAATTTTTGATTAATTTTTGGTTACTGTACCATGCGGTTAACGTCGTTGCCCCAGGATTGACTGGAACTGGTTGCGGGACGTGAAGGACGAGCGGGGGTTTGTGGTACTTCATGAATAACTCCACCTTGGGTGCTAACTTGCACACAACTAGGCGTAAACAGAAATATGCTTTCTCCGATGCGCTCTTGATGTCCATCCAGGGCGTAAGTACCACCTGCAACAAAATCCACTGCTCGTTGTGCTTGATCTGGGTCCATGATGGTCAAGTTCAACACAACTGACTTACGCTCTCTGAGGGCTTGAATTGCCTGGGGCATTTCCTCAAATGTACGAGGTTCAAGCACTAGCACCTCTGAAATCCCGTTAATCGCTCCTGGCATATTAATTACATTCCCCATCGTAGACTTTGATCCTGTGGCTACATCATCATCATCACCCATTGTAGTTATGGGTTCCCGCCAACGTCGATTTTGAGCAGGGATTTCTGCTGGTGCTGGTTGGGGATTTTGTTCTTGATACAGGTTTTGGTAGTTACCACCATTTGTATCGGGTTCTTCTTCGTAGTATTCGTATTCCACTTGCTCATTGAGACCTACAAAGTCTCGGAGTTTACTAAATATGTTGTTCATTTTTATGCTCCTGATAAGATTGACCCTGATTGATTTGGCTATGAATTAATGTAGCCGGATTTCATCGCCACAAAGGTTAATTTGCAGCTTCTACTACAACTAGGGTTGATGAATTTACATTTTGGGGAACGCTTGTAGATTAACTCAGACTGAATTAATGAGTCAAGATTATATCCTAATGATTGTTGGAAATAAAGATGACTTTACCCCATTGTTTGGTTATTAGTCACCTGGGTTAAATTTAAATCACTGTATTCTAAAACACTAGCGTATAACCAATAATTTCAGTATTTTATCCCTACTGCCATTGACGGCAAAAGCCAAAATTGATGTTCCCTATTCTAGGTGCGGTTGCCAAATAAGATAGTCCCTAATCTGACCATCGTTGCCCCAGATACCACTGCCAGTTGGTAGTCTCCTGACATACCCATTGACAGCTGTTCCATTTTCAAGTGAGACCAGTTTTGTGCCTGAATTTCTTGGGCTAATTTATATGTATTTTGGAATACATTAATTTTCTCAGCATTGGTCAAACCTAATGGGGGAATTGTCATCAAACCCTGAATTTGTAAATTTTTACACTGGTTGAGGGCAGATAGGTCTATTAAGAGTTCTGGGACACTCCAACCGGACTTATTGGAGTCAGGGAGAAGTTTCACTTGTAGACAAACTTGAGGAGTAACTCCTAGCTGTTCTGCCAATTGATTTAAGCGCAGTGCTAGTTTTAAATTGTCTACTGAGTGAATCCAATCAAATAATTCAAGGGCTTTTTTAGCTTTATTGCTTTGCAACCCACCAATAAAGTGCCAGGTAATATCCGGTAAGTCTTGCAACTCGGCTTGTTTACTGGCAGCTTCTTGGATACGGTTTTCGCCAAAATCGCGGATTCCGGCGGCATAAGCAGCACGAATGTCTTCAGCCGGAAATGTTTTGCTAACAGCAATTAACCTAACTGAAGGTGGTAGGGAAGCCCTAATGGTGGTGATACGTTCGCTAATGGAACTAGTCATTGGAATGTGCGTTGGAAAACACTCTGAAGTAAATCGTACTCCTGTGATTGACCACTGCGGCGGAGAGTACGTAAGCGATTTTCTAACAACATTCTAGCTTCAGTCCTGCCTATGGACTGAAATTTGATACCTTTAATGTCATTGCCCACTAAAAAAAACAACCGTTGGGCATAAAGTGTAGTGAATAAATCTTGGTTTTCATCGACCATACATATCCGATAAAGCAAACCCCAAGTTGGATGATTTATGTAAGTTTCTAAGTTTTCTGGATTCATTGAATAGTCAAGGTAGGAGTATATATCTTTTCGCAGTTCAGTACAAATGTTCAGAAGATAATACACCCCTTTTGCCAGAATATTAAGTTAGCTGATGCGAAAATTAGTGATTCTGGCTATTTAGTGCCGATGATGAACAGCTTGATCTGGTTCTGAATGGGCAGATGAGGTTGGCAGTAGCAACGTAGAACTGCACAACAGACGAGCAAGGGAATTATGTCTGTTGGCTCTGGCTTCTTTCCATATTGCCATAATTATCGCTCTGTGGAACAAATATAGCCAAGATGTTGAGGAGGCTAGATTTGCACATTTCCCAGAACCAGTCTAGCACCCCAAAATAATGTGAGGAAAGCGATCGCCAGCCAGTCTCTTGCTCGCAGGCGTAATTCGTGCCATTTGACTTGATGTTCATTGGGACTAGTAAAGCCACGTACCATCATCGCACTAGCCATTTGTTCGGCTCGTAATAGTAGATTTTTAAACAGCTTCTCTGCCACTATCGTCCACACTTTAACCGCTCCTTTTAACCCCAGTTTTTTCCAATTAATCGCCCTGGTCATCACTGAACGAATTAAATTCTGCACCTCTTCCAGAACTAGGGGGATAAATCGCAAGGACAAAGTTAAAGTCAGAGTAATTTCCGTAACGGGTACTTTGAACCGTCGTAGGGGCTGCATTAAACTTTCTATACCCGTGGTGATTTCTTCCGGTGCGGTTGTCAACAGATACAGGTTACTGCTGTAAATCACGGTAAAGATAATTGTACTGACTCTGATAGCCAAATCAATAGACCGGCGAGTAACTGTAACTGGCCCCTTACTAAATAAGATGTAGCTGTAGTATTGATTTTCGGTGGTTGCTGCTGGGACAATTTCTGTCTTACTGCCGTTGACTGGCTGAGTTAATACTTGTGGGTTATTTGGTAGCCGTGGCTGATATTGTACCCCCAAACCATCGGGACTGATACTAATCAACAGGAAAACAAACAGCGCCAGTGTCAGCAGCCAGCCCATTTGTTCTTTCCAGACTCGCCGGGGTATGCGGGCTAGGACAGTAAACAGAATTAACAATGCTACCAGTAGTATGCGCCACTCGTTATTGGCAAAACTGTAGCTAGTGAGAAAGCTCATTAACCAACCAATTTTGACGCGGGGATCGAGTTTATGTAGCCAAGTTTGCGGTTGTTCTAAATAAAGTCCCAGTGGTAGCGATCGCAATAAATCCATGTCTTTTCTGAGTGCTGAGTCAGCTTTGATATTTAATTTAATATAAACATTAAGGTGCATCAGCCCACGGACTAACACACCCTACTCAGCTTAATAAATATCGCACCTATTTAACGCGAGTTGCTCTATTCACACTCCCAACTTCCATATCCCGGACTTTTTTACTGCGCCACAGCAAACGGATAGGCGTACCTTTAAACCCTAATTGTTTGCGGAATTGCCGTTCAATGTAACGCCGGTAGTTATCATTAAAGCGTTTGGCTTCGTTGACAAATAAAGCAATAGTTGGTGGTTGGACACCCACTTGAGTACCGTAATAGATTTTACCCTGACGACCACCACGGGTAGCAGGGGGTGAATGCCAACTCACAGCATCGGTGAGAACTTCGTTGATCACAGATGTACTCACACGGCGTTTGTGGGATTCAGCAGCTTCATTGACTAACTCTAAAATCTTGTTTACCCGTTGTCCTGTAGAAGCACTGACAAAAATTGTTTCTGCCCATTCTGTAAAATGTAATCGGGCTTCTAGAGATTTTTCGTAGTCATAAATGGTGTAGGAATCCTTTTCGATCGCATCCCATTTATTCACCACAATAATACAAGCGCGACCTTCGTCGATAATCCGCCCCGCTAATTTCTGGTCTTGGTCTGTGACTCCATCCAAAGCATCAATCACCAATAAAACCACATCGGCGCGGCGAATAGCTTTAAAAGCACGGTTAATGCTAAAAAATTCTGTCCCGTATTCTATTTGTTTTTTTCTGCGAATGCCGGCAGTATCAATTAACCGATAAACTTGATCATTCCGTTCTACCACCGTATCAATAGCATCCCGTGTTGTCCCGGAAATGGGGCTAACAATTGACCTGTCTTCCCCCACAAAAGAATTTAACAAACTGGATTTACCCACATTGGGGCGACCGATAATAGCGACTTTAATTTCGTTGCTTTCTTCTACTTCCGTGACGATGGGGATATGATTAATTAACTCATCGAGTAATTCTCCTGTACCACTACCATGAATAGCTGAAATCGGGAAAGGTTCGCCCAAACCTAATTCCCAAAATTCCGAGGCTTGAATTGCGCCTTGGTCTGGGGATTCACATTTATTCACAGCCAGTAATACAGGTACTGGTTGTTGGCGTAACCATGTGGCAATCTCTTGATCAGATCCAGTTAATCCAATTTGACCATCGACAACAAAGATAGCAGCAGTGGCTTGGGAGAGGGCTGTCAGTGCCTGTTGGCGAATTAGGGGCAAAAATTCCGTATCATCATTAAATACTAAGCCACCTGTGTCTACAATGAGAAAGTCACGATCGCGCCAGTAAGATGGCATATATGTGCGATCGCGCGTAACACCCGGTTCATCGTGGACAATCGCCGTTTGTTCCCCGGCGAGACGATTAACCAGGGTAGATTTGCCCACATTCGGGCGACCGATAATAGCAACAATTGGCAGTCCCATAAAACCAGGGTGAAAGAGAGAAACATTATATCACTTATTCATATCTTAACTACTTTAACTGTTTATTTTATTTATCTATTCAGAATTATCTGACACAGCCAAATAGAAATAAATAGCATAACCTAAAATCTGGCTGTCACATTGCAGGAGTTTGTGCCTTGAGAAATCGTAAGTGGCTGAAAAAAGCCCGCCAATCAGCCTTTCGATGTTTCCAATGGTGTTTTCTCTTAGGCTGTTGTACTTTATTTTACGGCAAATTCATTGAACCGAATTGGATTGCCATCAATCATTTGCAATTAACATTACCTCATCTCTCCTCAGAATTTAACGGTTATCGCATTGTCCAAATCAGTGATATTCACCGAGATAGATGGATGACTCCCCACCGTTTCCGGCGAATTGTGCGTTTAGTTAACAAACAACAACCAGACCTAGTAGCCATTACAGGCGATTTAATTACCCGGAATTTACCACAATTCATCCCTTCTCTAGGGTCGATGTTAGCTGAATTTACCCCTCAAGATTTAACCGTGGCTACACTAGGTAATCATGACCACGAAAATGATGTAGAAAGGATTACACAAGCAATAGCAAAAAGCGGTACAGTCAATCTGAGTAATGATATTTACACTTTAAAGCGAGGTCAAGCTGTTTTACACATTGCTGGGGTGGATGATGTGTTCATGGGTCAAGACCGTTTAGATTTAGTGTTGCAGAAGTTACCTGATGACGGTGCAGCAATTTTACTCGCACACGAACCTGATTTTGCTAAATCTAGTGCTATCACTGGACGGTTTGATTTACAGTTATCAGGACACTCTCATGGTGGACAGGTGCGTTTACCTGTTTTGCAACCGCCCATGTTACCTCCTTGGGGTAGGCGGTATTATTTGGGACTCTATCAAGTTGAAGATATGCAGTTGTACACTAACCGTGGTTTAGGAATGACGGGAGTGCATTTGAGATTTTTTGCACGGCCAGAAATTACGGTTTTTACCTTAGTTGCGCCTAGTTTTGATTGATTTTTTCCTTCTTTAAAACTTCCGGTCATTCTTGAGTTTATATTCAGGAATGACCAACTAATTGCACTAATATTCAGCATAAGGGAGAGGCTTTTAGGGTATTCTAGAACGATATTAGACCTGTTAATAAAATTTTTATGAGTCGTTCAGCCCCCTATCAGCCTTTATTGTTGCGAATTTTGCATGGTATAAGTGCAATTTTAGTAATTACAGCAATCATCACCGGATTTTTAGTGTACAACACCTTCGACCAAAGATTTGGTGGAATCTCCATTCCCAGAATTGACCCAATTCAGGATATTCACGGAACGCTGGGTTTAGCTTTCCTACTTTTATTACCAGTTTTCGCCCTCTATAGCTTTCATGCTGGAGAAAAGCGCCTATTACAACCAGACTCCATACAAAAACTCACACAGGTTGGTAAACCAATTTGGTGGGTGAGTCTGCAACGTATTGTTAATACTTTGATGCTGTGCGCCTCGATTTTAGCGGTGATATCTGGCAGAATGATGAAGGAAGAATGGTTACCTGTAGGTGAACTTGATCACTTGTCGTATTATTTCCATCTCATAGCTTGGGTGATTATGCTTTGTGGTTTAGCTATTCATCTTTTGATGTCTGCTAAAGTGGGTGGTGCGCCGTTGTTACTATCAATGTTGTCGTGGAAATTCCGGACAGGAGATGGTCCAAGAAATTGGTATAGTGACTTCCGTAGTTGGTTGAGTAGTTTTTCCCAGAATTTTAGTGGTGAAATTAATCAGTTAATAGAAAATAATTTTTCCCTGAGAATTATTGAGTTTGTTGTTTTGCTGGGAATTATCGCTGCATTTGTTTTACCACTGTTTGTCTCTGCTAGTGCATAAATTATAGGAAAAAATTTATTCGGGAATAGTAGAGGTTTTAGCTGCTGAACGCAGGATACAGAGATGTAATTCCGCAATTTTTTGCTTAGTTTAAATAAAAATGTCTGTTTTTGGGAATATAGAATCCAATGTTGTGTTGGATTTTATTCCGATATTTGGTGCAATTGGTAGACTCACCACTGGGTTTTCTTCTGTGATAGTGGCATTGATGATTAATATATCCACTATTGTTATCATCTTACACAAAATTTAGTTTATCTGGCGATCGCAATCGTCATCACCTTTTTACTAGGTAGTGCTATTTTCGGCAAACGTTACCGGACAAGATAACAACCTAATACCAATTTAATATTAAATAGAATTTAACCAGAAATCCAGTTCCCCTCCTCGCTTGCGGGGAGGGGCTAGGGGTGGGGTAGAAATAATATGCAGCTTCACAAATAATTGGTATGACTCGATTTTTAATTTTGAATCAAAGCACCTCTAAACTGCTGCAATAAGTGATTAATCGTCCGAAACTCTGGGTTATTTCCCAGTGATTGCAAAACGTGGGGATTACTTTCATTCAAAATTTGATTATATGCAGTCACAGCATCATTGAACTTATGGATATTCACATTTTGTGATTCCCCTGTGAGTCCATTTAAACTACCTACCAATGCTGTTGCTGTTGAGGTTGAAACTCCTGAATGAACAATAGCAGCTTCTAAATTATTGGCTGCTGGTAGAGCATTTACTCCACCGGGTAAAATATGTCTAATAGTGCTAAGTGGACTATTAGCAGGTGCTGGTTGATTGAGTATATGATCAGCAACGCGATTTAAATTATCCTGAACTTGTGTGGGAACGTTAATTACTGGTGTCAGCGTCTCACTATCATTCACAACTTCTAAATCAACCCCAGGCGCAGGTGTAAAAGTATCCCCAGTTGAGGAACCGGAATCATCACCAGTTCCGGATACGTTCAGCTTATCCCCAATGGATGAACCAGAATCGGGGGCTATTCCTGGTACGATTTCTTTACCAGCATATGCTCTATGAGACGCAACCACTAAATAACTACCAACAGTGAATGCTAGAACAAAAGCGAGAAAGAATGGTTGTTTGTTCATTATTTTTATTGTTAATGAAATTGCATCTTCAGGGAGCAGTTAAAACCTAAAACTGTACCCGGCGCTGAGAGAAAAACCTAACCCAGTGTCAAAGTTGCGTGTAATGTCTGTGAAAATTCCATTGATAATGAGCGGGACATTTTTGAAAGGAACAATAGATGTACCTGCATTGAGACGATTTCCAGTCCAGCTACTTACCAAGGATAGTTGAGGGATGACTCTTAAACCCGCACTACCAAAAATATTCACCTCATTTTTGTCTGTTTCTCTTGCACCTAGAGAACGAAAACCGCCATTACCAATACCAACAGAAATAGTTAAAGGTAATTGATGATTGGGGTTATTTGGTTGTAGGGGAAATGCTTTGGTAACTACTCCATAAATAGTCTCTTTATTGCTAGAAGATTCTCCCCATTTCACAGGATTTGACCACCCCAAGGCTATTGCTGTACCATCAGCAAAGTACTTATGGAGTTTTAAACCCATATAGCCGCTACTACCAACATCAAACTCTCCACCTTTGAGAAAGTCACCGCCAGAACTGCTAAAGTTAACATTAACTTCTAATCCCACAGAGTTAAACGGATCTCCCAATCCAAAACCAGCAGAGTAAGAACCATCAACAAAGCCATCAGACTCTTCTTCTAAGGGGAATAGTAAACCAACGCCAATATAGAATTGACCAGCACTCGCACCATAGCCAGAGGGAGTACCGGCTGTTGAACCGGGGAAGGCTTTTTGACTGGGACGATTAACTGATAGTTTTTCACGAGGCGTGATGATGGGTTCAATTAACAGTTCTTGACGTAATTTTTCGATATCGTCTACAGATTCTAAAGTATCTATTTCTCCCATGCTTTGAGATGGTTGTGCTTGCAATACATTAGTTTCATTTTCTAATGTTATATCAAGATCAGTTTTTGGTGCATCTGTGGGGGAAATATTTTCACCAGAAAAAGAATTGTTGAATGTTTCGGGTTGAACTTGATTGATAGTTGGCTGTGGTTGCAGTAAAAGTCTACTTTTTCTAATTTCTAATAACCGTTCTCTGAGGCTGAAATTTGATTGACTATTGAGGGGAGATGGTGTAGATGTTTCTGGGCGTGGTTCAACATTTAATTCACTTGGTTGATTTTCCAGAATTACGGGTTTATCTGCAATATCTCCAGCTAATCCCGGCTTGATGGTCAGTGAGAGTAACAGAACCATGAAAGTTGCTAATGTGGTCTGTAAACTCCAATAAATATATTTAAGGTGGATAAATTTATGGTGATCACGAATATGGTTTTTTTTCTGAATTTTATTCATGAAAATATCCTGATTTTTTATTATATAGCGGTTGTTGATTAAGTGAAATACAAGAACTCCACCCCACAAGGGAAGAGGGAAGCATAATGTACTTCATCAGGACTTAGGCAAAATCAGGAAGAAACAAACCACATATCGCTAAAGCGAAAGCTCCGCTTTAAGGGTAGCCATATCGTAGGTTTTACACGCAGCTTATGCCCCCAACAAAGGACAACAAATAACACTAAGTTAAGAGGGTTTTAGTGGTAACTGCGATGCCCTGAGCTTGTCGAAGTGAGAGTTTTTGCGTAAGTCCTATTCATTTACTTGCAAAGTGTTTTATGTTTTTTTTAAAGTAGCACGTGTTACCTAAATTGATATCTGGTAATGCTCATATTACAGAGAATTAACTATAGTCAAACTTACTTGTTACTGTTTCATATCCCCAGGAATTATTCAGGAATAAAGCTCAATTACTATATTAGCCAGAATCCCTATTATTGGCGGTTTCTTGCCTACATATTCATCAGGAATAACTTAAAAATATGCCGCAATTTTAGTCATAATTGCTTCAATTTATGGAATAATGATATTTAGCGTAATGAGCGAAAAATTACCCGTCCTGGGATTTCTTCTTGATTAATTCGCGCATAGACCCGCAGACAAGTTAATACTTCCCCAGGAACACCGCCGCAGTTTAGCTGAAGATCGTCTTTGGAGAAGTTGCAGACATCAGCGTAAAGTCCTGATAGTTGTCTAATTCTTACGTCATAACCGAGATTAATGGCGGTTTGAGCCATTTTTTTCAAAATGCGTCTTGATTCCTGCTGTAAGTTCCCCCACCAAGAATAACGTTCCACTGGTGGGATAAATACTAGGGAATGTATGGCTTCATCCATATCTATCCATGTGCGCAGATTTAATAATTCATCGGACTGGGACTGGGCTTGTTGCACCCGATGCCAGCGATCGCTTAAAGTATTTATATATTGAGTGCGTTGTTCTGGCTGTGAGTGTAATGGCATAATATCGAAGCTAAACACGCTTTTTAAGGCATGATGTAAGTCTGGATCTATGTCGATAAATTGTAGAAATAGATGCACAAAACCAGCTAAATAATACAAGTTACCATAGTTATCAATGGGGTTAATTCCAGTATTTAATAATTCTTGTGCTGATAAACATAAACCAGGGGCGTTTATCGTCCCCTTGAGTCCAGGGTAGATGATTTCATCTCGGCTGAAGGGTAGTTTTTGGAGATGGGAATTATCCGCTAAAGCCCCCATTTGTTGCGCTAGTTCTAACGCCCGTTGTCGCCAAGCTGTGGCGATGTTTTCGGGAACGCGCAGCAGTTGACGGTGAATTTCGTTCCATAAGTTAGCGTCGCTTTGGCTTTGGAGTTGGGAGTTACCTAAATATACTCTGAGTTCAGCATCAGCGTTAAAGGCTGACCGTAAATGATCTAATTTTAACTCACCTGGGGGCGAGATGATGGCGATCGCCTCTGGTGGTGGTTGTAATAAGTTAGCGATTTCTTGGAGAATTTCTGCACATATTTCTGTTCCCGGATCGAGGGGAAATTCTGTCCGGGCTTTGTTTAATGTTGCTTCTAGTCCGTAGAGGCTAAATTTTAGGAGTTTGGCTAATTCTGAGTTTTCTATCGCTAATAACTGACGTAATTGCTGCATGAATATTATAGCTGGGGACTGGGGATTGGTGACTGGGTACTGGGGACTGGGTACTGGGGACTGGGTTAAGATCCTAATGGTGTCTCGGTTTTATAAACCCCTCTTCACTTTAAGAAGTGCGAGGTTTTATCTCCTAACTTCTTTGACGGTTTCTATCGTAAGATTTCTGGTTTTTTTCCACAGACTAGATGCTAAAAAGTAACACGGTTGATTTAAGGTTTATTTTTTAAAGTTAGGGTAGCTTGGGCGTAAACCATCACGCCCAGTACGCCAAAGAAGAGAAAATGTTTAATGTATTCCGCAAAAGGGATCGCGTTCTTTATCTACTTCATTAGGTTGTAATTCTAGTTCAGCCCGATAAACACATCCTGCTTGTTTAAGACATTCTTGGCTGGTGGATTTCCAATAGGGAACCTCCCCGGCGTGCATTCTCAGAATACCTTTGTTGTCGAGAGTGACACGATATTTGCAGGGGTAATCTGTGGCGACATCTGGTTTACTTAATGCGCCAATTCTGATCCATTTTTTAGTGTTAGTTGTGGGGTCTGTTTGATAGATGTAAAATGTATGCTGGCTGGTTTTGGGAAAAGGCGGTAAGGGATTACTAACTAAACCAGTTTCTGATTGCTGTTCGCTATGGTGAATATAGTGAAATTCCCGCAGGAATTTACTATTATCTGTGTCTACTTCAAATACTAAATGATAAGCATTTGGTTGATCTACCGTTGCTGATTCTAAAACGTTGACGGCAATATCTCCATCATTTAAGTTTTCCTTTGGACCTGCTATGGCAATGTTCCACTTTAATTTACCATCAGCAAATAAGGTTGATGTTTCTGACGCTGCTAATAGGGCTGCACCCACATCAATACCAGGAATATCAATTAAATAATGAGGGTTTCCTTGACATAGTAAGACGCTAAATTGTAGAGTTTGATCAATTTCAAATTGGACTTTGATTTTTTTGAGAAATTCGCTTTCTTGCATTCCCAGTTTTTTCATCAGGTTTTTACCGTCAAAGCTACCCCATAGCCGTAAGTCTCCTTCTTCGTAGTCTTGGCGATAGATAATGTTAGTTAATTGTATCCCTTGCCATTCTGTCCGCACTTTGGCTGATGTTTCTGAAGGTGTGATTTGATATAGTTCTTGTCCAGCTTTGAAGATGGATAAAAGTTCGTTACTTTGGGTTTTGCGTTTGAAGTTGCAAGGTAAATAATAAAATAGATTTTTTACATCTATTTCTAGCTGATTTGCACCTTTGCGTAACAATTCTTTCGATTCTTCGGGGTCAAATCTTAGCCTGCGGAGTTTCTCGGCGTAGCAAGCACCTGCGGAGGTGGCGAGTTTGGTAAATTCTAAAACAAAGGTGATGCGTTCTGGGTTCCAGACGAAATAAGGAGAGTTACTAAATTCTTGGTAGATGTGGCGCTGTACTAAATCAAGGTTACAAGTTTTGCCAGATAAAATCAACCAATCAACTTTATGTGTGTTCCAGGAATCTATGTTTGGTTCTTGGAAGCCTAAGCGACTTTCCATTAGTCCTTTAGCAATGCCAATTCCTTCTTTAATTGTGGAAGCGGCGGCGCGTTCAAATTGTTCGCTGTCTAAAATTACGCAAATATTATCGGGATGTCTAATTTGGAATTTAATTGCACTTTGAGTCAGAAGTTCGGAAATTTGAGCTTCAGAAATTGTAAAGGTTAAAATGTCATCATCTGTTGGTGACTTTTGCCCAAGTTTGAGTTTAGCGGCTTCGGCATGATCCCAAAGGGTGTAAAATGTTTGTAGCCGTTGGGGTGCTTGTTGCCATCGGGTTGGTAATACTTTTTCGGCAGTGTCTAGGGCATCTTTATAAGCAGCGTCACCGTCGGGATTTTCTTTATCTAAACATTTTAATAGGCTGCCAGTTTTAAATTTTCCTTGATCGATAAACCGTTCATTTAATTCGGCGTTAATTAAGTCTTCTAGTTGTTCGCTATCGATGTCACCTGTAGCTATGGCTGTTAAGAGAAAATCAGCGATCGCCACTTTCAATAATCTAAATATTCTCAGGGTAATTAATTCACCACCTAACTGTAAATGTCCCGAAGAACCTAATAGTTTGGGCGTGAGTTTATAGTAACGTCCCCCTAACCCCCGATCTTCATCATCGGCAAAGTTAGGGGTTTTATCTTCCAGTGTCAATTCAATTAAAGCTAAGTCTGTGGTTCCCCCACCAATATCCAAAACTAGGACATTTTGTGACCATTTATTGTCTACCTGACGACAACGGGTTTTAAAGGATTCAATTCCAATGTTAAGATTCCCGCCAAATTCTCGCCATAAAAAGAATATCGCTACAGAAACGGCTTCATCATAGGCGGTTTGCACATCATCAATCCCCAATTGTTCCACCAATTCTTTAACTTCTTTCCGCACTACTGGCGGGGCGACGGTGGGGTAGGTGACAACGGCTGTAAGGAAGTCTCCCTCAGAAAATCTGCGTCTAGCCCGTTGGCGGTAATCTTCAGTTAATTCGATTAAATGCGCCCAAGCTGCTTGGACGAGTTCGTTAACATTAATTACCTCAGACTGATTATCTAAAATTACGGGAAAATTTCGATCCTGTCCAAAATAACGCTTAGGTGAGTGGTGAAATCTGCTGATAATTTCTTTTAAAGAAACGCTGCTACCTTGGGCGATGGCCTTTTTTCTGTTATCCCTAGCTTCTCTACCCATCCGCAGTTGTAAATCTGTTAAATTAGCAATTTCTAACTCACTGGGAATTTCTGTATCACGACGATTAATATCTAAAACAACAGGGATTAAATTTTGTGATTCTAATGTAGGGACACGAAAAACTTCATGGTAGATTTGGTAGAGTTTTTTGCTAGCCGCCCGCCGAAATTTATCGCTGTTACCTAAACATAATTCTACTTGGCGCAGGGCTTCTAAAAATCTTTCCTTTTGTTCAGTTTCAAAAACTTCTCGGAGGCGATGGGGTTCAATTTCGAGATTTTTACTAATATCAGCAATAAACTTTTCCCAGTCATTCACATTGACATCAGGTAAAGCCACCGAGGGGGGAGAACTTAACCATTCTGCCATGCGATCGCGTAATCTCGTTTCTTGTTCTTTGGGTAAAATTTCCGCAATAGGGACTTCAATGGGATCAAAAAGTGTTACTGTAGAATTAGACGTACCAAAATCTAAAGCAAACCATCCCGGAAACCGTTTTTGAGGTTTCTTATTAATTTTATTTTCACTATATTTATTAATATCTACAGGGTTACCAATGTCATCAATATCAATCAAATCATCTTCAAAAACCAGTGGAGACCAGAGATAACAAGAAGCCCCAGCTTGTCTAGGCTCAGATAGTAGTGGATCACCCAACGCATCAGAATCAAAATACTCAACCATCACTTCTAAAGTGCAGTTAATTGGTTCCACTAAAGGGCGATCTAATTTACAAGGATACTGTTCTAACTGCCCGATTTGCGAAATTTTAGGAGTCACAGAATCAAAAGGCTTATATGCTTTTTTAATTTGTAAAGCTAATTCCTCTGGCGTACCAGTAACAACACAATTAATTCTGGCAATATGAGGCACATTATCACCAGCAGCTATTAACTGGATGGTAGGTAATTCCAAATATTCATTTTCCCTAGCACGTACCTGAAAATTAGGTGGAAGACGAATTTCTACAGCCATTGTATTTCTCCTTATATTAATAGAAAATTCAGATCAAACCTGCAATATCTCTGCTGAATTATATTACTCCTTCTCTGTGGTTGCTAAATCTTAGGAATTAACATTATCCTGTACATAAGAAATTGTAGACAGATGAGAGAGAATCTGTAACCAAGCCGGAATAGCAATCTTACTGGGAGAATCTCCCGCAGCAATATATCTTAGCAATGCTTCCTTTTTAGAAAGATTTTGCAGAGTAGGAATAACTTGATCTAAAATCCCTTCTAATTCCGCATTTACCTGTTGATTAATTTCGCTGACATACTGCACTAAATGCAGACTAGCACAAGCAATAATTTCATCTCGCAGTCGCAACACAAAAAGTTGATGATTACCTGTTCTGGGTAAGTCTTGGCTTTTTTCAGGAGACCAATCAAAAATTTGACCTATATTATGTTTTTCATCTTTACGCGCGAGGGGAAACATCATTTCTGGTGCAATTGATGGTTCTTTGGTGTTAATTTCTGCGATAATTGCTTCTTGCCATTGATTAGGGTCACATCCTAAAAGCAATTTGTAAAAGATATCAGCTTCTTCTATACCAAAATTAGCTTCAATGTCCGCTTCCATTTCTGGATGCAGATTTTCTTGTAAATAATCTCTTTCTGCACCGATACTCTGAGATAATTTACTTAATAAATCTACTACAGCTTGATGAATGCGATCGCGCGCATAATTTTCTAATTCTTTTACAGTTTTAGCAAAGGCTGGATAAAAGTCTTCACTTTTAGTTGGTAGGCTACTATTAACTCGATTTCCTCTATCAAATAGCTTCCCGGCTGCACCTTTAAATTCAGCAATGGTAATGTTACCATTATGAGCTTTATTAAATAGTAAAGTCCACTCATTCCAATTGAGAATTTTAAATATCAATTCATCCTTAACGACATCGCTAACCATATCGTCTCGGCGGTCTTTGAGTGGTTCTTTACCTAAAGTTTTTTGAAAATTGCGATAGGTTTTATCTAAGTTTTCTATAGCAGCCCGAAACTCAATTAAATTCTGAGTATCTGCGGTGGGAATACCTTGTTCATGAATTTCCGCAATAATATTTTTCAGGTGTTCTTGTTGTTGCAGTAAATGATCAGCAGCCCTTTGAGTATCTTGATATAATTGTTTTAATCCGTGATTTGCTACATGATTTTGCATTAATTCTCGCAGTTTAGCAACACTGCCATCTTGGGCAAAATAACTGAGTTGTTTACCTAAAGAACTCCGAGGGTCAGACTCTAACAGACGTGTACTTAATAGTTGCCACTTTTCTTGTAACCGCTTAGAACGTTCTAGATAATTGGGATAGTCTAAATTAGCTAAAAATTCTGGTGAACCGGCTTTAACATTGGTGGAACGTTTGGCTAATTCTGCTAACCCTAGTAGGGGAGATAATAAAACAATTCGGTCTTGTTGGGTGGTGAAGGCACTAGCAGCATCAATGGTGGTTTGTAGAACTTTCAATTTGTATAAAACATCTTTTTCGTCTAAAAGTCTGCTACTTTCAATTAATCTATCCAGTTCTCGTTCATAACCTTCACTATCTAAAGGTAATTGATCAAAACGACCCACCCCCACTAAAATTAAATCTTTGAGGTCTTGTCCTGGGCGCTGCTGCTGCATCATGGTGAAAATTTTATTGGCGCGATCGCTACCAGGGGTTTTACCATTTAAAAGCACTAAAATAGTCTGTACTTCTGCCAATTCCCGCAGTGATAAAAAAGTATCCCTCGCCCCGGAATTAGCCGCCCCTAACCCCGGAAAATCTAACAGCACAAATTCAGAAGCCCCAGTAAAATCCCAAATTTCCCGTGATATTTTTACCTCAATATCAACCCGACGAATCAGAGGGAAACTGTTCTGTAATAACTTAGTAGGTAGTCTCTGGGGTGGGCTAGGTAATCTAATATGAGATGGCGGTAAATCCTCAAACCGTAGAGTTTGGATAGCCATCGGCTGTTCAGTCAACTGTAGTCCCTCACGGGCGGTGACAGCATCAATTTGGTAGTGTCCACCACACATCGCCTCTCCATAAGCCTGATAAGCCCGCAGGAACAATACCAACTCTCGTAGTAAATAACGTAATTCCAGGTTTTTACTACTGTTCCATGTATCCTCACACCAGTTAAGAATATCTTTGTTAATGTGTAAAGCAGGCATAGGTGGAAGTCCAGCAGCAGTAGTCCGGCGACCAGCTTCCTGTAACATGAACTGCAAACACTCATTCACTCCTTCATGAGAAAGATACTCTACCCGAAAATTGTTTGCTTGAGTAGTGACAAAGCCTGATTGGGGGACAATATGAATGGCGGTGACATTACCTGTGGTGGGATTTTCACTAATGGGCAAAGCATCAGCATATCCAATTAAGCTACCCAAAAGTAGAGTTTTGCCGCTACTAAATTCCCCCATTATCCCAATTCGCACCGGAGATGTGGCCAGTTCTACAGTTTTTTCCGCAGCTTCCCGGAGGCGCACAAGACAATCATCCAGGCTAGTGGGTATCCAATCTTCTTGTTTAGAAGGGTACTGGGGTACTGAGTTAAGTTTTTCTAGTATAAGTTCGCCGTACTTTTTAAAACAATCTATTTGTTCTATTTCCATAAAAATTCTTTCCTTTTGATATCAATTTCTGTCAATTTTACAACAGCCAAAAATCTCAATAACAGATACTCATACAACTTGGTTTTATCACATTTGGGATTATTAGCAGATTATTTATTACTTTCGATAGATTTAACTTTACTGAGTTAAACAATTCTTAACCGGATGTTATCTGAAAAATATTAAAAATTTCAAATGTTTTTGCGTTTTTATAGTAATCAGCCTTAATTCCTGATGTGGGGAGGAGGGAGTGGGGCAAAGCCCAGGCAAGTCCCACAAAAATTAGATAGGAGTTTATAGTATAGTGCATTTCTAAAATTTTATTTTAAAGGCAAGTATCAGGCTGAGGTTAGCAATCAATGGAGACTGCATAAAAAAACCCGCCCTTCGACAAGTGTTACAGTTGTAATACCCAGATACCCGACTTCTTGAAGAAGTCGGGTATCTATATCGTCAAGGTTTTATGTTTAATTATGTTGAGCTACTTACAACTAGATGGCTATAGTTATATTTTTCTATAAAAATGAGTACAATAAATATTATTTTAGATTAATTTATTTTCCTAAGTTTATATAGAAGATACACCCTCAAACCGTAAAAACGCTCTTTGTTTTATGTTCCATAATATAAGATAATTGATTAACTAATTGCATCTATCTTATGGATAATGTAAATATTTTACTTTTATTTATCATCCTGGGGATAAAAAAATAAAACCCCAGGACTGGGAATCACTGGGGTTTCTAACCTGACCACACTTATAGTTTTAATATAAAATTCGGTAAAAGTTGCAAATACATAGGACACAAATATGTAATTTTAGTCTAATAATTTGGGTAAAGAATATTATTTTATGCTAGGTATTTAAGTGCGAATATTTATCAGTATGTCAAAATAAATTAAGTGTAGGTTGTCTGTTAACTCATGGCAATGAAAGTGAATTAATATAGCAACCGCTAAGGAGGTTAGGAAATTAACTGATCATAAAACTTAGAAGGTGTTTGAAAAGTGATGATTAATGTATCAAATATTATTTTACCCCTCCCTAACCCTCCCCTTACAAAGGAGAGGGTTAGGGATTTTCTTGTTTCCTCCCTTGGTAAAGGGGGATTAAGGGGGGTAAAAATATGATAAAACTTACCGCTAAAAACTTATCAAACAAACTCTTAGACACCGAAAGGCTTTTACCCTATTCCCCACTCCCTACTCCCCAGCTATATATCATCTTTTAGATAGATAAATAAACGGATATATTTTCCTGAGTTATGTCTAAAGTTGTAGTTTCTAATTATTGATTTATTATGGCGAATAGAGAAAAATAAAAACATCATGTTAAAACATGATTGTAGCCAATAAAAGTGACAGAAAGCCTACTGAATGCCTACACCTGTAGGCATTTTTATTTCTCGGTTTTGTCAGTGTGTCTGTGGTTAATTTATTTCTGGTAAATCCCCATAATTAGATAATTCTTGGATGGCCTCTTGTTTGAGTTGCTGCCGAATTGACAAGGGGGCAATTACTTCGCCATTTGGTCGCCAGTCTCGCAGGCGCATTAAAACATTAATATCTCCTGTGCGTATCCAACCAATATAATAAGCATCACTTGGGGACTTTTGCTGTAAGATGTCTAAAATTTTTTGTTTTTCAATATCTGGGATGTTCTGCACTATTAGTTTCGGTAATTGTTTGTAGGTGACAGCATGAAAGGACTTATGACGAAATGTATTGTCTACATACCTATGGGCAAAGACGGGGGGAAAACGCAGGATGAGAAATTCTCGTTTGAGATAAAAGTTGAATCCCCAGGCGGTATCTAATTCGGCTTGAATGTCTGCTGGTGTGGGTAACTTACCTGTATACCACATCTGTTTTAAGGCTTTGGGAACTTCCGGATCACCCCAGGCTAGGACGTGGAGTTTTTTTGAGGCGATGCGATCGAGGCGATAGTTATGCCAGGCTAATGCGCCTTGGGGGTCTATGCCGTAAGCGCTGAGGTATTTGGCACGGCGGAGGTAATGCAGACAAACAGGATATACTGTGACTTTAACTTTGTTTTCTGCTGTTACCCAGTAGTTAAACTGGACTACGCCACCAGGGGTTTTGCGCCACAGTTGTTCGATTTGTTCTTGGTAGTTGTCTACTTGGTCTTGGGTTTCTGTGGAAAGGATATAGTCAAGGTGCAGAAATATTTGCTGTTGGGGGGCTTGAGTGAGTGGGGAGGGTGAATTATCAACTATTTGTTCCCACAGGTTCTGCATGATCAGGTTTAAGTTGGGTTGCACAAAGGCGACTGATTCTAAGACGTGGAGGAGTTCCCAAGTTTGGGGTATGGAAAGTTGAGTAAAACTGGGTTGGGCGGTGGAGATTTGGGGGGGTGTGGGTAGTTGAAATGGTCGCAGACATTGGTATTGTCCCTGGCTAATTTTTTGCAACCATCCCAGTTGAGTTAGCTGTTTGAGGTCGTCTCGGAGGGAACGGTGGACTGTGGCAAAGGGTCGTTGCTGTAGTTGTTGCTGGAGGTGTGGCGATTCTATGCCGCTTAGTTGTAATATCTCGGTTTGCCATTGGTTTTCGGATATCTGCAATCCGGATGTTTCGAGGATTTCTATACAGGTGCGATGGCAAATACAGGTGAAGTCGCTACATTTGGCTGTGATTTCTGAGGAGTTGAGTTTTTCGCTTTTGGGGTGTGTTTGGGCATATAGGCGATCGCGCAGTTGTGAATAAGTAAAATGTTTGGGGAGATCATGCGCCCATTGTGTCTCGCTGCCATATAGTTGAGTTAAAATCCACCAGTGTCTAATGGCGCGGTGTAGGCGGTTAACTAGTTGTCCCCCTGCTAACCAGTGTAAAATTTGTGGTGTGGGAGAACGGATGGCTTGGGACATAAAGGATGTAAAGATTTTCGTCTGACTTTTAATATAGGAATCCTTCGTGTTTCCATTAACGGATGGGGATGTCTACCAAAAACTCTGTTCCCCTTCCCGGCTCAGAAATACACTCAATTTTACCCCCATGTCTATCTACGACAATTTGATAACTGATAGACAATCCCAAGCCAGTACCTTCACCTATAGTTTTAGTAGTAAAGAAGGGGTCAAAAATTTGTTTTTGCACTTGTTTGGATATTCCTAATCCATTGTCTTTAATAGATATTCTCACCCAATTATTATCAATAACTTGAGTACGAATAATAATTGTATTTTTATCCTGAATTTCTGGAAGTGATCGCCCTTTATTCAAATGATTTAATGCATCAATGCTATTACTGATAATATTCATGAATACTTGATTTAATTGAGAAGCATAGCAGTTTACCAAAGGTAGTTGATTATATTCTTTAATAACTTCAATTTTTCCTTCTTCTGGCTGACCTGGTTTGGCTTTCAACCGAGGCTGTAAGAACATCAAAGTATTGTCAATACCTTCATGAATATCCACAGGTTTCATCTCCGATTCATCCAGACGCGAAAAGTTACGTAAGCCTAAAACTATTTTACGAATCCGGTCTGCTCCTATTTTCATAGAAATGAGCAGTTTTTTCAGGTCTTCGACTAAAAATAAGAAATCTATTTCTTCCAGTGTTTTTTCAATTATTGGTGTAGGAGAGGGAAATTCTTGTTGATATATACTAATCAAATGTAATAGAGATTCAATATAATTATTTGCAGGCTCAATATTGGCGTAAATAAAATTAATAGGGTTATTAATTTCATGGGCAACTCCAGCTACCATTTGCCCTAAACTGGACATTTTTTCTGTTTGAATTAGTTGAAGTTGAGTCTTTTTAAGTTCAATCAATATTTGTTGTAACTTGAGATTTTTGGCTTCTAACTCTTGTGTTCTTTCCGCAACTTTTTCTTCTAAATTTGTATATAGATGAGCATTTTCAATAGAAATAGCCGCTTGTGAAGATAGCAGTTGTAATAATTTTAATCTTTCTGGTGTAAATACACCTACAGTCAAGGCATTTTCTAAATAGATAATCCCAATCAATTTACCTTGATTTAATATGGGTGTACACAATACAGATTTAGGTTTATTTTTAATGATATAGGGGTCGTTAGCAAAAGTTTTTTGACTAGTCGCATCATTAATAATTAAATATTCTTGGGTATTATAAACATAGTTAATTAAGCTAATTGGTAAATCTTGACTATTTCTCAATAACGTTAATTGTAGTTGACATTCTTGATGACATTGACATTGAGCAACCACCATTAAATCATCTGCTTTTACCAGCATTAATGATGCTTTGTCAGCGCCCATATTCTCTAAGATTACTTGCATCAGTTTATGAAGTAACTTATCTAGCTGAATTTCTGACGATATTGCTAGTGATGCTTTAGTTATAGTTTCTAAATCTAATGCAGAAGAAACGTTTTTACTACTAGAGTCCAGTGAGCTAGAACTCATTAAAGAATTAGTATTACTTACAGCCAAATTTGTTATTTTCTGCTTAATAATTGGTGAAAGTAAATCAGGATAGGATTTTTCTAAATCCAGAACTTTAGTTTTTGCACCCCAACGGACGTAAGAGTAATAAGCCTCAATTAAGTATGGTTGAGCGATCTTTACTTTACCACATTCCAGATAAAATTGAGCCGCCAATTCATTTGCAATGGCTTCTTCTTGGATATAAGAATTTTCTCTCGCTCCCAGTATAGCTAAATCATAAAGTTCTAATGCGTGCCATTTATTTCCTAAAACCCTAGCGATTTCTGCTGCGACTAAATTATATTTATGTTGATAATTCATGGGGGCTTTCTCTGCCCACTTTTGTAATATTTCTTGATTGGCTGTCACCTCTGACATATATATTTTCTGTTCTACTTCAGATCGATTATGATAATCAGCCAAAAGTGCTAAAGAATAATAAAAATTATGTTGACTTATAATCAATTGCCCACTAGCGGAGGCAGCATATTCTTTACCAATAACGGCACTTTTTATAGCATTTTTTATCTGTTTAAAGCAATAAAACAAGATGGTTTTAGCTACATATAAACTAAATAAAATATTTTCACTATTTGTATCAATTAAAAGAGGTATTTCCTCTGCTTCATTAAAGAAAATACCATTTAATTCATATTTATGAGGTTTTTCTTCTGTTAGGTGGGAAATCACCTGTTTCCAGATGTTTTGTACACCCAAACTTCCCTGTTGATTTAATTGATTCAGCAATATGGTATACTCTTCTAATTGGTTAGATGCAGATATTAAATTTTCCCCAGCAAATATTATGTGACAACCATGATTTATAGAAATATAACCGACATATTCGATATCACCAACTGCCAATCCAGCGTGTAAACCTTCTACCAAAGAATCTAATGTTTCTCTAATATGTTGTTTCCATAATTTGATATTAGAATTAAATACTAATAGGACTTTACACTTTATTTCTATAGCATCAAACTTATCCAATAAACTTAAGGCCAGTTCACCATAGCGATATCCTGAGTCAACATCTGAAAGCATACTGCATAATAATAAGCCATATAAGACATATCCGTAAGCAGAATCCCTAGAGTTTCCATATCTCACCGACAAATGTATCATGGTAAATACAATTGATGGTAATAATCCTGGATTGGCAAAATAAGCCGCAGAGATCATATTGGTTAATATCCTCATAGCAGCTAATTTATCCTCAGCCATCATTTCGGGTAAATCAATTAAATCTTCAGGATTTAAGTTTGCTGGTGGTTTCTCTTCTAAAGTAACCCCTAACATATCCAATAGCTTTAACCCAGTATCAATGGCTAATTTCATCTGAATTTCTGCCATATACATTTGGATTTCAGCTTCATAAACCTTCACTTGATCAATGATAACTTTTGCATATTTTTTGACTATTTTGGCGTAATTTCTGGCTTGATTAAAGTGAATATTTAAATATGCACTTTCTACCAATTCTACATAAATTTCTAGTGTTAATTGATAGTGACTATCCCAGCTATTTGCTGCTAATAAGCCTAAACCTGCATTTAAATATCTAACAGAATTTTCATAAGCTGTAGATAATTTAGCTTTACGACCTGCAAGTAAATTGAAATGTGCTAATTCATATTTATCCGCTTGTTCACTAATTAAATCCGCTCCTATATTCAGTTGATTAACCACCTCAAATAAATTTTCTTCTAGTTGTTCTGGAGTGAGATTTTTTAAGATTAATTGACCTATTTTTAAGTGAGTTGCTTTTTTATGTGTTTCTGTAATTAAAGAATAAGCAGCTTGTTGTAAGCGATCATGGAGAAATGTATAATTAACTTTTGTTTCTTGATTTTCTTGTGAACTATTGATTGACTTTGTATCTGTAAAAAGTTTATAAGCTTCATTAATGGGTATAATAAAACCTTCTTGGATTGCTATCCACAAATCAGATGCTATTTCATTTTGGCTTTTTTTGGCCACAATAGACAATTTATACAAATCGAACTTATTACCTATACAAGCAGCAATTTTTAATATATTCTGAGTGTTTTTAGGTAGTTTTTGCAATTGCTTTGCCAAAAATTGCACAACATCATTATTAGGATATAAGGCTTCACAATCAGCAAGATTATATTCCCAGGAAGCACTATTAAAATTAAATTTAATTAACTCCTCTTCATGTAAAGATTTCAGTAACTGATTAGTAAAAAGTGGATTACCTTCGGTTTTAGACATAACCAGGTTTGTTAAAGGTATTGTCTTAGAATCTGAACATTTGAGGGTATCTGCAATTAAATGATTAATTTGATTCTCATTAAGTGGTGTTAAAGTAATTTCGTTGATGATGGCTTTGGTTTTACGAATATCATTTAACATCATCATCAAAGGATGTTCTGAACGGACTTCATTATTCCTGTATGCACCAATTATTAATAAGTAATTGGCATTCATTTCACTCATTAATAATTTAATTAGCTTTAGAGAGGCTGAATCCGCCCATTGTAAATCATCTAAGAAAATAACTAAGGGATGTTCTGGGGTAGATAATAGCTGAATAAAGTTACCAAATAATAAGTTAAATCGATTTTGAGAAGCGCTTCCTCTTAGTTCAGCTACTTCTGGTTGCTCCCCAATAATACGTTTTAATTCCGGAATCACATCAGTAATAACTCGTCCTTGATCACCCAATGCTGAGAAGATTTTCTTTTTCCATATTTCTAGTTGGCTGACACTTTCTGTTAAAATTTGTTCTATAAAATTACGGAAAGCTTGTACCAAAGCTGAAAATGGTACATCTCTTTGAAATTGATCAAATTTACCAGAAATAAAATAACCTTTTTGGCTCACAATCTGCTTATGAACTTCATGAACAACAGCAGTTTTACCAATACCAGAAAATCCTGATATTAACATGATTTCTATGGAACCTAGAATAATGCGTTCAAAGGCATTTAACAACGCTTTAACTTCAGTTTCTCTCCCATACAGTTTATCGGGAATTTGAAAACGATCGCTAATGTCTTTTTCTCCTAATTTAAATAAGTTATTTTCGTTATTTTTCAGAAATAATTGTTGACAATACTCTAAATCATATTTAATACCTTTAGCTGTTTGATAACGTTGTTCTGCATTTTTTGCCATTAATTTCAGAACAATTTTGGCAAGAATTGGGGGAATATTCGGGTTGATTCTGCTAGGGTTAATTACTTCTTGAGCTAAATGGCAATGAATTAACTCTAAAGGCTGATTACTATCAAAAGGTAATTTGCCAGTTAGTAATTCATAAAAAGTCACCCCCAGAGAATAGAAATCACTGCGATAGTCTATACCGCGATTCATTCTACCTGTTTGTTCGGGGGACATATAGGCAAGTGTACCTTCTAAAAGATGAGGGCTTTTAATTTCTGAGTTCTCTTTAGGTAGCAAAGAAGATATACTAAAATCTATTAATTTAATTTGCTTAGTTTCAGGGTTGATGAGAATATTATTAGGTTTAATATCTTTATGAATAATTTTCTGATCATATAAAAATTCTAGGGCTGAAGTGATGGCGATCGCAACGGCAAAGAAATCAGTTAAATTTACAGGCTGAGATTGCCTATATTGATTCAGAGATATTCCTCCAAAATCTTCTAAAATTAAGGCGTAACTATTACGGTAAGGTTCTAAACTATAGCATTTAATAATATGGGGATGCTGAATAGAGCGAGCAATAGAATACTGATTTCTAAACAAAATGATATCCCTAAATTGGGGATACTCTGCTTTGAGGATTTTGATAGCTACTGGAGTTTGACTATCCTCCCGTTGGGCTTGGTAAACTGTAGTTCTATTGCTATCATAAATTTTGTGCAGAATTTTGTAGCCGGGAATAACAACCTTGGGGCTAGGACAGTCAATCATAGGTGGGCTTTACTTAATTTTGTGCAAATCTATATAGATGTATTATTCCCAAAAATCAGGCTGAAAGAACAGGTCAAGTAAGAGAATCGCTAGTCTGTATATTTAACACTTTTTATACTCCCATCGTCTTTGAAAGAAACGATTCTCACATTCACTTTTTGTCCTTCCTGAAGCATACTAGCTTTCTTAGGTTCTTTTTCGGTTAATTTAATAGTTTCCAGGATTTCGGAAGTCCCCTTAATACCATTGTTTTTTGTAACTTTTGCCTAAAAGCCTTGGTATATCAGGGTTACAAAATGTGTTAGCTAGGAGTTGACTTAATTACATTTTGCGGGTTGTGTAGAATACCCTTCTTCCATAGGGATGTCATAATAAGTGCATTGAAAAAAAAGCACATTCGTTTTTATGTCTTTATTTGTGGCAAAAAAGCTGGTAATTTACCGGAGTGCGATGGTAGCACTGATTATTGCTGGGATTACTTGGGTGATTCTGATTATTGCGCCGTTGGAATTGTTTTCTGTAAGTTATCTAGATTTACCCAAGCGAGAAGAAAGGAAGGCAGGCTGATGACTGAACCCACTTTGAGCTTAAAATTAAGTGAACCGGTGATTTCCCAACACTGGAAATACCAATTTTTAACAATTTCTTTAACCCAACGCGATCGCCAAATTAAACCCGCAGATTTGAAAGATTTAGAACTTCCATCAGGTATTGATACCACTGGCGGTGTGGTGATTTCTGGACGCGCCCCCATTTGGTTGTATGCTTATTTGACTCATGAACTGCATCCCACGGCGTGGGTAGCTTGTTATGATCCGCGTTTGGGTGCGGTGGTGGTAGCAACTCACTCGGATATGGTTCGCATTGGAGATGTAATTTTGATTGAACCACCCAATGGCCGCCATTCGGGTTTATGTCCGGCTTTGATGGTTGTGGGGCCACCAGATAGCGGTAAAAGTGTGTTTTCTCATGCTTTGTTTCAGGCTTTGTTGGCAGAAAATCCGGATATATATCTGCAACGCGCCCACTGGGATGGAGAGGGTAATTATCTTTTAGAATTAGATCCCGATACGAATCAGGAAGAAATTGAAGCTTTTAAAATGCGCGATCGCGGTGCTTTGACTGAGGAATTTTTCCCTTACCATTCTCAAGTTATCCTGAAGTTACGGCGACAAAAGTCTCTGGTAATTGTGGATGTGGGCGGGATGGTACAGCCGGAAAAGTTACCGATTTTAGAGGCTTGTACCCATTATATGATTATCAGTTCCCAGGCTGCGGCTATTGATCCTTGGCATGAATTTTGTGGCGATCGCGGTAATTTAAAACCCATCTCTGTGATTAATAGTGTTTTGAGTCCCACAGAAATTATTCATCAGGAAAAACCTTATTTAGAGATGACTGCTGGCCCTTGGATACGCGGAAAAGCTGCAACGGTTCCTCACGCTTTGTTAAAACGGGTGAGAGAATTAATTATCTTAAATAAGTAAATTCTCTGTAGAAATTGGTGTAACTTGTAGTATTTAATATTCTATGATTGAGTAATTCATTACTTAGGCGATATCGCCCTTTGGGAAACAGATGATTTAAGAACTTTAAAAACTGATAGTTGATATGACAAATACAAATTCTATTACAATTGCGATCGCTTGGTGTTTAGCCTGGGGAAATCAGAAAAAACCTCAGTTTGATTTGCCAGTTTTACAACAAATGCAACAGGCTTTAAAGAAGGGGGAAGCATTACCAGGGGAATTACAGGATTTAGTTGCACAAGTCGAAGAATTAGAAAGTATTGATCAAGATTATTTCCCCGAAACCCTTGATGAATTAAAGAATCATTATCCTGATTTATGGAATCAGACAACGCCCATCGGTTTAGTTTATGGTGGTGCAACTAAAGTAAAACACTATGTATTTGAATCTGCAAAAATTCAAGAAATTCGCGGTGCATCTGGATTGTTAGATAGAATAAATCAAATTGATTTACCTGCAATTTTCAACAAAAAATATCACCCAAATAAAAACAAGCCTAACCTTTATAATGCCCAATTCAATGAAGTTAAAGGATGGCTAGATGAAAATTTTTATTTGGATGGTAAACTATCTGATGCTTTGATACCAGAATTGATTGTTTATTCTACTGGTGGTAATATACTAGCCTTTTGTCCGTCTGCTTATGTAAATGACTTAGCTAATGCAATTGAAAAACGTTATACAAAAGAGACTTTAACCGCTAACTCATGTGCGGTGGGGGATACATTTAGATTATTAGAAATACGTTTTGGTTTGTTACGACAGCCAATTGAAAACACATTATGGCTTGACTGGTATAAGCGGGAATTTGATAAGCCCTTAGTTCAAGCTTATTTTGGTTATCCTAGTAATGAATCTGAAAAAATATCAGCATTCAAAAGACGCAAAAGTTTTAATGAAATCACCACAAAATTAAACATTTTATTTAATCAGCGTCGTAGCGGTAATGATATTCCTGGTCGTCCCAGTCGCCGCTATCCGCCAATGTTTGAAACCCATCCTTACTTGGTGCGGGATGGAAGCGATCGCCGTTCTGCTATCATACAAGTAGATAAACTTCCCAGAGAAACTTATTTTTCAGAAGCCTCAGTACGTAAGTATTTGGTAGGTGATAGAGCTAAAGATAGTTTAAGTGATAATCCTTCTTGGTATAAAGAATCTGGGCTAACTTGGCAAAGAGGTATAATTGAGAAATGGGTAGATAAATTCAAATTATTTTTAGAACAGAACCCTAGTTTAAAGACTAAATACTACGGAAATATCCTAAATAAACCAGTAGAGATTGCTGAAACTTTAACTCAAGTTTCTAATGCCAGCAATGGTTATGTTGCCTATATCTATGCTGATGGTAATAATATGGGCGGTTATATCCAAAAAATCCTCACACCACAGAAATATCAAGAATTTAGTAAAGATGTAGAACTAGCAACACTTTACGCTGTTTATCAAGCATTAGCTGAAAACTTGCATCCTCACCAATTACACAACTTAAATGATGAAGAATCACACTTACAAAATGGTGAATTTATCCATCCTTTTGAAATTATTACCATTGGTGGCGATGATATTTTATTAATTGTTCCGGCTAATAAAGCTTTACAAATATCTCAAATGATAGGCGAAACATTTGAAAAAATTCTGCTGAAAGAAATAGAACTTGGAGAGAATGAAGGCTCAATTAAAGAAACCAAAAGAATCACGGGTGATTATCAATTGACTCATACAAAACCATTTGAACCTCATAAACATCAACGTTATAAACCTCTAACGGCAAAACGTTCCAATTGTGAACTTAGTACATCAATTGGTGTATTAATTACGGCTGTAAACACACCCATATACTACGCTAGAGACTTAGTAGAGCAATTACTAAAATTAGCTAAAGAACGAGCCAAGACACTAAAAAAAGCTGGCTATTCTGGTGGGACAGTTGATTTTTTAACTCTCAAATCAGTCACAATGATTTCATCCAATGTTAAAGAGTTTCGTAAACAAGCATTAACTAAACACGGTCTCCCACATTTAAAATTCTACGCCACACCATATACTCTACATGAATTAGAAGGTTTAATTACCTCTATTTCAGCATTGAAACAAGCTAAATTTCCTAAATCACAACTTTATCAAATTCGCAGTTTATTAGAACGAGGTAAACATACAGCAATTCTTAACTATCGCTATTTTCGCGTCAGACTAAAACAAGGTAGAGAAGCATTACTTACAGATTTTGAAGAAGCTTGGTGTCTACCAAAAGATAAAGAGAATAAAGGTAATTTAGCACCTTGGATGTATGATGATGGCAAACTTGACCCTAAAAATCCTGAAGAAGCATTTTATGAAACAATTTGGCGAGATATGGTAGATGTTTATGATTTTATGGAAATCCCAGATAACGAAACATCAAAAGTTGCATCTATGGAGAGTGAGTCATGATAAATCTACAAGAGTTATCAAACTCACTGCAAACTTACTCCATTACAGCAGTCATTGATACCGCCTTGTGTATTGGTGCTGGTGCTTCTTCCGCTTATCTTGCAGATAAACCAATTGTTCGCAATGCTGAAGATAACCTACTTATTCCCGCTTCTCAACTGAAAGGACGTTTACGCCATGAGTGCGAAAAAATTGCTAGGGGTTTAAAGTGGCCTATTTGCTATTCTCCTAACCCACAAACTATGTGTCCAGCAAGAGTAGGTTTAACAGAAGATTTTGCCAGAACCGAGTATATAATTTCAGAAGACGCTGAACAGCATCATTGTTTAATTTGCCAAATTTTTGGAAATCCTGTTTTACCTTCTCGCATCATATTAGATGACCTAATTTGTGAAGAAGAACCAGATAATTTGCCAGAAGTGATACGTCCAGGTGTAACTATTAACCGCCGTCGCCGTACTGCTGAAGAAAACAGACTTTACTTTTTAGAAACATCACCAGCAAATACCCAACTGAGATTTACAGGCAATATTTATTTATCTAATGCACCAATTTATGCTGGGTCATTAATTTTAGCGGGTCTGCGGCATATTAATGCTTTAGGTGGTAGTAAGTCAGCAGGTTTAGGTTGGCTACATTGGGAATTTCCCAGTTTACCTGTAGAACAAGCAGCATGGGATTTTCTGGCTAAAGGATTTGAAAATAATGAAAAAGATTAATTTAGAGATTAAAGCACTATCTCCCTTAGCAATTGGTAAACAAAAACCAGGTGGTAATATTAGTGAAGTAGAACAATATATTCCTGGTTCTGTGATTCGTGGTGCAGTTGCTAGTCAAATATTAAAGCAAGCGAATACATCAATTAGTGAGGGGGATGATTTCCATGAGTTATTTTTAGGAGACAACCCTGCTATTTTTCAAAATGCTTATCCAGCAAATCATAAAATTAAATCAGAAGTAAAAGTTATACCTGCTACTGCTTTAAGTTCTAAAGGAAAATCTGGGTTTAAATCAAAAAAAAATCATGGGGTTTTTGATACCTTAATTGACCGCTTTTGTGCAGAAAGTTATGGTTATATTTACGATCCTAACTGTCCTGTCGATGGAGGTAGAGTAGATACATTTACAGGTTTCTATAGTCAAAAAGATGGAAAATATTACCAGAATTCTGCCGATAATCGTTTATTAACCAGAGTAGGTATAAATCGCCGTCGCGCCACTTCTGAAGAAAGGGTACTTTATAGCATTGCAGTTTTAAATGAATCGCAAGAAAAGAAAAAACAACCTCAACCTGTTATATATGCAGGTAGGGTTATAGTAAATGATAATTTAGCCTCATTACTACAACAATTCCTGGATAACCATCAGGATGATTTGCGCTTAGGTGGTGCAGGTTCACGAGGTTTAGGTAAAGTCAAAATTACAGCAAAAGTACCTACTGAGATTAAAACAAATGTAATTAATCAAATAGATAAATTTAATCAGCAATTGCATCAACGCTGGAATCAATGGGGTGATATATTTGGTAGTCCTTTAGAAGGATTCTCAGATAAACGTACTTACTTCACCATAGATTTGCAATCTGATGCAATTTTAACTGAAAACTGGCAACGTACAACGGTAATTTCTCCAGAAATACTACAGCAATATACAGGCTTTACTGATTTATCTTTACAGATTCACGCTGCTTACAGTAGCTATGACTACCGTTCTGGCTGGAATTCCGCTTGGGGTTTGATGAAAGATGTAGAGTTAGTGACAAATAAGGGAAGTGTGTATTTATTTAGTACAGAAAAAAAGGATTTGTGGTTACAAGCTTGGGAAGATTTAGAAGTGTATGGAATAGGCGCTCGCACTTCTGAAGGTTTTGGACAAGTCCAGATTTGTAATGAGTTTCATTGTATATTTCGGGAGAATGCAAAATGAGTGAACAAGCAGAACAACTACAACAACTAAAAATTCAAAAAGGTATTCGTCAAGCTGAAGATTTTTTAGTAACTTGGATTCAAGACGCTTTAGATAATCGTAGATCATACGGTAAATTAGAAGAATCTCAATTTCGTAATTTAGTCAGAGTTGCAGATACTACTGAAAGCACGGAAGTGATTAAAAACTTTCTACGCTATCAAGTTGGTAGAGAAGAAAAATGGGGAAGGGGTAAAGATTCCTTGGCTGAAAAAATTATCACAGATATTAATACCAGAATTAAAGAGAAAGCTAAAGATATAGCTAAAGCAGCGAAAACTGAGGATGTTAATTCAATTCTATTAGAACTAACTCGGCGTTACTTGGGATATGGCGCACGTTATTTGACCTACAAACTTAAAGGCGAAAATCTAGCTTAATTCAGTTTTAATGAGGTTAATATATGTCTCGTTTAGTAATTTCTACAGTTGGAACAAGTTTGCTTACTAATCAAATTGATAGAGAGTATGAAAGTAGTGATTATATTCGTTTAAGAAATACAGCTAATTGTAGCGTTGAAGAAGTAGACAAACATCATGAAGATGTAGCCACAATCATTCAAACTTTAAAGGAAAGAGCAGAAGAAAAGCTGAACGGCGATATTGACGATATTCGAGAAGCTAGCGCAGAACTGAACGGGATTTATGGACTCTATGACCAAGATATAGAGCGAGGTAAATCAGATACTCATTTACTAATTACTACTGATACTGCACAGGGGTTAATTACGGCTGAACTAATTGAAACTTTTTTGAAGAACAAAGGCTTGCTTTCTACAAGTACTTACTATACGCCTGGATTCTCTCTCAATGAAAGTGTGACTTTTGCAGAAGGAATAGCTAATTTATTTAGCTACGTTCAAGAAGTTATTACTTCATCTAAAAATAATCAGCATACAATTTGTTTCAATTTAGTAGGTAGCTTTAAAGCGATACAAGGTTATTTTAATACAATCGGTATGTTCTATGCTGATGAAATAATTTACATATTTGAGGGTTCTAATGAAATTATCAGGATTCCTAAATTACCTGTTCAAGTTGATAAATTAATGATTGAACCGTATAAAGTTCAATTAGCAATGATGGAAGTAGGAGATGTTCCTAAATCTTGGCAAGAAGCACAGAAAGTTCCTTCAGATTGGGTTCTAGTAGATGAGCAAGAGATGACTTTATCAACCTGGGGAAAACTACTTTGGAGTCAGAAGTGTTGAATGTTAAGAAAGAGGTGATAAAAATAACCCAAAATATGGTAA
>NZ_CAWUOL010000048.1:0-36048 GCF_963923915.1 Nodularia chucula CCY0103
TCATAAAGTCCCCTCCCCTAGTAGTTTACTTCTACTTGTGTGTACACCGTAGGCTCCGTTGGGGGGAGGGTTAGGGAGGGGTTCTGTTTATGTATTTTTATCTGAAATCGCTGTAGTTAGTGAAAATATTATTGGTAGCCATTTCATCCCATTAAAAATGGCAGGGAATAGTTATACTACTCCTGCCATCTTTTATCTTTATTTAAGATTTAAGCCCGCCAATTATTGCATGAGAGTAGATTACACAAAAATCAAATTATCACAGAACTAATTCTGCACAGGTTGGACAAATCCCAAGGTTAAGCTGTCTTTAGCCAGGAAGTGTGCTAAATGGTAGGCTCGTTCTTCAGTTTTTACCAAAATTTGCTCATAGAGATACCGTGTACCCCGGTCGCCCAAACTCTCAGCTTGAGAGGCTTGACCACGAATCACTTTAATAATCGCTTGTTCTGCGGCTAAATCATTTTCTATCATTTGACGGCAAGAATATACGCCATCTGGTTCTTGTGCAAAACAAGTTAATTCCGCTAATTTGCTAAAGCTAGCAGCTGGTACACCACCCAGTCCGTTTAACCGTTCGCCAATTTCATGGATATGATCTTGTACTTGCTCATAGCTGTCACTAAAGAACTCATGTAGCGAGTAAAATTCTGAACCTTCCACCACAAAATGATGCTTCTGGTACTGTAAATATAATGCTTGAAAGCTAGCTAATACAACGTTAAAACCTTCAGTTACCGGAGCGGTTACACTGCGATCTAACAATACAGGATTGTCGTAAACTTGACCAAAATTTTGTAAGAGTGTTTGTGTATCAGACATTGGTTCTCTCTCTTTTTAACAGTGATGGCTTTTAATTGCTTCTCTTTTATATATTAACATTTAAAAAATCAAAGCAAGGTTAAATAATATCAAAATATTGAGATTTTTCTGTGTCATAAATAGCAATTTTTGTTATTTACTTAGATAATTAACCTCTATATTTATAACTGAGTATTTCCCGCTAATGACAATATTTTTGAACTAATTTATAGACATCAAAATGTAAAAAAGTGATTACTTATTAGTTCTTTTTCTAAACAAGCCAACTAGGTAACTTTTATACATTTAAACATCCAGTATTGGAGAAGAATCTATCTATTCTCTCCATTTCTTCGTACCTACTGTGAGATACATAACCGGAACTTATGCTGAATCCTTGAGATTTCGTGTTAAATTAATTGAGAATATATCCTACTTAAGTTATGCTATTTGAAGGAAGCTCTACTCCCCAATATTTTCTGATTCAGGGGGTAAAGGCACAGTAATTAGTGTAATTTAGTCGCATTTTGGGGGCTAGTTTGTTGAAACCATTAAGTTCAGAAATCGAGAATAATTTTGTTTTAGGAGTGGAGTGGGTAGATAGATGGCAGGTCTATCAACGTTTAAAGGAGCTAGATATTCCTTGCTGGTGTGAGACTAACCAACCATTGTGTGTAGAGATCAATCATCCTCTGGCAATTATTCAAGTTTGGTCTGTGATACAGCAATTAAGAGCATCACGCCAAGATTTAATTTGGGGTTTGGAACAGTCTTGGAAGAGTCGCTACCGAAAGTTTTGAAGTTTTGACATATAACAGATATTCAGGCTGAGTTAGTTAACAGGAGATTAAGGAAAATGAATGCATCTTATAATACAGAGACTTCGGAATTTTGCCTGGAAGGAAGGTTGATAGATTTTGTAATTAAAGATGGCTATAAATTGAAGGGGCTGTTATTAGGCACTGCTGAGGGTGAATGTTATGTTAAACTTGCTAAACATTTGCGTGCTGCTTTTGACTTGCGTTTAGCACAAGGTACTTGGCTACAAGTTGTTGGTTATAAAAAGCGTGATATAAAAAAAGATAAAGTTATTTTAAAAGCAGAGCGTGTGATGGCAGCACGTTCGGAAATCGGGAGTGTGGCTACTCTGACTCCAGTACAGGAACCTCCAGCAATGAAAACTAGCCAAGCAAAAGCGGGTAAAAATAAACACACAATTTTGGTGTGTCAAAAGTCTGATTGTATGAAGCGTGGTGGTAAAGCTGTTTGTCAGGCGTTGGAAGCGGCTTTAAGTAATCGCGGTTTGGAAGACAAGGTGACGATTAAAGGTACTGGCTGCATGAAAAAATGTAAAGCAGGTCCTAATATTGTTATGCCAGATAAAACCCGCTATAGTCGTATTCCTTCTACACAAGTGCCGATAATTATGGATAAGCATTTTGCAGATGTGGTTGAGGAACAGCCAGATAGTTGCGCTGAAATTTTGTCAGACCATTGCAAGTTCGGTGGAATGTAATTAGCCAATGAGTGAGTTCTCTGTGTTTCCTGGGTTTTTTTACGTGATTTTTTGCAAATTTTTTTCAATATTTAAAATGCGATCGCCTGTATGGTTAAATTAATCAAGGCGATCGCTTAATATTTGGCTGCAATTTAGAACACCACCCCCAGCCCCTCCCCGCAGGCGAGGAAGGGAGTAAGATTTTAGATGACAGCGATACAATCAATTTCGACTAAAACATTTTTTGGTAGGCGAGAAACCTGCACACAAGCACGAGCGGGGGCTGTTTCTTCAGAAAAATATTGAGCATAAACCGCATTCACGGCGGCAAAATCATTCATATCAGCTAAAAATACTGTGGTTTTAACCACGTTTTCAAACTTAGCACCAGATGCTGTCAGAATAGCTTCTAAGTTAGCCATTACCTGCTCAGTTTGTTTTTTAACGTCATCTGTGTAGACCACATCACCGAGGCGGGGGTCAATGGCGATTTGACCAGCTACAAAGATCATTTTACCGGAAGCGGCGATCGCTTGATTATATGGTCCCACTGGAGCCGGTGCGTTATCAGTCCGAATTACTTCACGAGTCATAGATATCACTTTTTCTAACAATGTTTCTGGAGTACCAACTTCACCCTCTGAAGTAGTGGGCTGGTAAACTTCCCCATCAGGCATTATTGCACCCGTTAGGTCAGCATTTTTAAAGGTTGCACCATAAATATTTGCTCCGGTTAAATTTGCCTGTTTCAGATTTGCACCATCAAAGTTTGACAGCATTAAATTTGCATTTGACAAATTGGCTCTTTCTAAATTTGCAGCTTGTAGACAAGCATTTTTAAGGTTTGCTTGTTCTAGGGATACCCCAACTAAATCCGCCTCAGCTAAATTCACTCCTGACAAATTACATTTTTCCAGACAAACTCCCCGAAGTTGAGCTTTTTGGAGATTAGCGTTTTCAAACAATGCATTAGTAACATTGGATTGCGTTAAGTTTACTTTTGTTAAATTTGCCCTCAAAAAAGTTGCATCTTTCAAATTTGCGTAGCTTAAATCAGCACCCTTGAGATCAGCCCAACTGAAATTAAGAGAAACGCCCTGAATTTGATTGAAATTTGTAGATTGTAAATATGCTCTAGAAAAGTTTGCTTCCCAAAGATAAGCTTTTGTTAGTGTAGCCTCACTTAAATCTGCCCCACTCAAATTTGTTTTCTGTAGGTCTATGTCATTTAACTTTGCACCCTTGAGTTCTACCCCACTCAAATTTACCTGTTTAAATTGTTTTTGACCTGCGGCATATTTCTCCAACAATTCCTCAGCATCCATAAAGCACCCTAAAACACCACAAACCCAGTATAATCGCAGAAATTCTCTCTTCTCTTGGCGTACTTGGCGACTTGGCGGTTAATTAATCAAAACCCAACCGAGGACGCAACCCATAATCCCGATACCGCCAGTAATCCTGCAAAATGCGGTCATGATCAAAACATAAATTACTCGGCACACGCCAAGACTCAAAAATCCCGATATTCTTAGCATCATCACCCGCCATTGGTTCCCCAGTAGCCCTTGCCAAAAACACAATACTGATAGTATGCTGACGCGCATCCCGCCCAGGGTCAGAATAAACCAAAAACTGTTCAATTAAATCCACCTGCAAAGCCGTTTCTTCCTCAGCTTCCCGTCGCGCCGCCACCTCCACCGCCTCACCATAATCGACAAAACCCCCAGGAATCGCCCAACCCAAAGGGGAATTATGACGCTCAATTAAAACTATCGGTCGATATGGACGATCAACCAATTCAATGATGATATCAACCGTCGGTGCAGGATTTCGATAAGTCATAGTGATTAGTCATGAGTTAAATGATAAATTTAGTTGGGTAATCATTTTCACACAGAGAAGTTGGCAGCAGAGTGAAATAAAATATCCTTCCATCCTTAGAGTAAAGCCCTGGCGACTAGAAGTCGCGGCTACACAAACTTGACGCGAAGCGTCTTCCTGTAGGGAAGGCCGCCTGCACGGGTTAAAAACCTTGATTTTTCATTAGTCCACGCAGGTGGACTTTGCCTGTGTAGTAGTGAATTATATTCGCCTAAAACTTTTAAAACATCCTCTTAGACAGCTTTCAATAAAAACCTGAGCATGATAGATTCGATGGGATATCTCGTTACTATATTTGAAGTTAAATATGCCTTTTCCTAGATCCAGTGGAATTTTACTGCATCCTACATCTTTTCCCAGTCGATTTGGCATTGGAGACTTAGGATTACAAGCCTATAAATTTATTGATTTTCTGAGAGAAAGTAACCAACAGTATTGGCAAGTTTTACCATTAGGTCCCACTGGATACGGTAACTCTCCTTATGCTGCATATTCAGCAATGGCGGGAAACCCCATGCTCATCAGTCCAGAACAACTTGTAGAACAAGGTTTATTAGCTGAAGAGGACTTTGCTAATTTACCAACATTTGACGAATTTAAGATAGATTACGAGCCAGTTAAGTCCCTCAAAACTGCATTACTTAAAAAAGCTTGTCAGAACTTTCAAGTTAAAGCGACAGATTTCCAACAAACAGAATTTTCAGGTTTTTGTCACAGTAAAGCCCATTGGCTTGATGATTACGCCTTATTTATGGCGTTGAAAGATGCTCATCATGATACCAGTTGGCACACTTGGGAGGCGGAACTTGTCAAACGGGAACCAGCAGCAATAGAGCAAGCTAAGGAAAAGTTAGGGGCGGAAATTTATTATTATAAGTTTGTCCAATTTGAATTTTTCCGCCAGTGGTCTGAACTCAAATCTTATGCCAATATGAGCGGAATTTACATTATTGGTGATATTCCTATATATGTAGCCCAAGATAGTGCTGATGTTTGGGCGCATTCTCATATTTTTTGTTTAGATGAAGAGACTAGAGAACCAGCTTTAATGGCGGGAGTTCCACCCGATTACTTTAGTGAAACTGGTCAATTATGGGGAAATCCTGTTTATGACTGGGAAGAGTTACAAAAACAAGATTTTAAATGGTGGGTAGGTCGTTTTGAGGCGATGCTAGATTACATAGATGTAATTCGCATTGACCATTTCCGGGGCTTTGAAGCTTATTGGGCTGTGGAACGAGGAGAAACAACAGCCATGAATGGCGAATGGATGAAAGCGCCAGGAGAGGAGTTATTTGATACGATTAAAACTCAATTGGGTACACTACCAGTATTAGCGGAAGATTTGGGGGTAATTACACCAGAAGTAGAAGCATTGCGGGACAAGTATGAATTTCCCGGTATGAAAGTTTTGCAGTTTGCTTTTGGTTCTGATCCTGGTAATTCATTTTTACCCTTTAACTACACCCGTAATGCTGTTGTTTATACGGGAACTCATGATAACGACACGACTGTAGGTTGGTTTAATCAAGCCAATGATTGGGAAAAGCGTAATTTACTACTCTATTTAGGTTGTATTAGTCCTGAAGGTATCCACTGGGATTTAATTAGATTAGCTTTGAGTTCTATAGCCAATCAAGCCATTATTCCTTTACAGGATATTTTAGGTTTGGGAACCGAGGCGCGAATGAATTTTCCTAGTACGGCTGAGGGTAACTGGGGTTGGCGTTATCAGCCTTCATTGTTAACAGATGAAATAGGAGAGCGCTTGAAGCATCTGACCCAACTCTATGGACGCGCACCCCAGGAAAAATAAACTATAGCAGGGAGCAGGGGAACAGGCCGCAGGGAGAAGCCTTGACACTGTTTAATTGCAAGGTTTTCATGACCTGTTTTTGTCATAATTTCCTTGGGATTTGCTATAGATTCACGGTTAGGAAAAACCGGGGCGTTTTCAGGGAGGGTGATGGGGTGACAAATTTCCCATAACCCAGTTCCCATGACCCGTTTATAGCACTACGCATACACGTTAGGATATAAACTGATCATAAAAGTTAGACACCGAAAGGCTTTTACCCTACTCCCCACCCATACTGCTTAATTAGTTGGTTTACTACTAATCTTGATTTCTTGATATTTCCCTGATTCGCCTATTTGTTGAGCTGCTTGCTGATTGACACTCATCAACACACTACCGCCATTATCAGTTTTTACTGTTAGCTCTTCTTGGGCTTTCCAAGTGCGCTGAGTTCCCTGTGGAAGAACCCCTTCAAATTGGACTTTACCATCAGCTACTATACGAATCCAGGATGATGCTTTCAAGGTTACACCAATGTGTACTGAATCGCTATTATTGGTGTCATTAATGCTGTTGTTAACAGGTGTTAAACTCGCGGATAATTGTGGGGAATTTAATTGATTTGGTGGGGCTTGGAATACAGTTTGTCCCCCTGGCTGTTGATTGCTATCGCTGACAGCATTACTTTTCAGTGCATGAGATAAGCTACTGACAGAGCATAGGATTAGGGATATGTAAAGTAAGTAAAGGTGAATAGGTCGTAATAGACCAATTGAGTAACGTCGGAGGGGAATTAATAGACTTGGGGATTTCTTTTTTTTCCGTGGTAAATTCACCTGTTTATGTCTACCGAGGGGAAAACTGCTAGCAAATTCCCCTCCATTCAAGCCTAATGCGTCGGCAAATTGCCTGATTAAACCCTGAAGATAAACTGGTTCTGGTAAATCCTCTAATTTGCCTTGTTCAATGGCTTCTAACAACCGCAGGGGAATTTTGGTCAAACCTACCATTTCTTCCAGTGATAAAGCCTGTTGTTGACGAGAAGCACATAGGCGAGCGCCCAGTTCTGCCAATTTTGTTTCTTGTTGTTGGTCTAATGAAACTTTGGGCTGCTCTTTCTCTTTACTTTTTAGCCATTTCATGCTTTTGATGCGCTCCTGACCTCAGCTGTATCTTGAATTGGTAGATGCTTAATCTGCTCTTGTAAAAAGCGAATTTCAGCGCTTTTAAGAGAACGATAGTTACCTGCTTTTAAAAGGGGTAATTTTGACATTTTTAATTTAATGGGGCCGATAGAAGTACGATGTAGCTTAATTACTGGATATCCCAATTGTTGAGCTACTCGGCGAATTTGTCGGTTTCTCCCTTCTTTTAAAACTATTTCTAAATGGCTGTTTTTTGCAAGTCTTTTGATCAAATTCACTTCAGCAGGACGTGTTTTTCTGCCCTCTAAGACTACACCTTTACGCCATATTTCTAGAATTTCTGCGGCGGGATGTCCTTTGACTAAAACCTCATAAGTCTTGGGAATACTGTGACTGGGATGGGTGAGTCCAAATGTCAGACTCCCATCATTTGTCAAGATTAATGCTCCTGTTGATTCTGCATCTAAACGACCAACGGGATGTAAACCTGAACCTTGGGTTAATTCTTCAGGGAGTAAGTCCAAAACTGTTTTTCTTCCTTGTGGGTCGTAGCAAGTGGAAACTACCCCTGCTGGTTTATGTAGCAGTAGATATATTAAAGGCGGACGCTGGTGAGGCGAGACGAGCTTACCATCTACTGAAATTTTATCTGTTTCTGGGTCAACTTTTTGACCTAAATGAGCTAATGAGCCATTGATTTTTACGCGCGATCGCCGAATCATGTCTTCAGCTTCACGACGGGAGGCAATACCCCATTGCGCTAAAATTTTTTGTAACCGAGCCTCCATGTTGTAATTACTGTATGTGACTTCAACGGTGGGGATAATCAATATAATATTTTTTGCGTTAATTAGCTATCGGTGTTAAATTTAGAACTTATTTTACTTAAGTTACTGTGAAACAAATAGGTATAAAAAAACTGGTTCAATGGAAAATTTACCACCTAAAAAGTCACACAAAACCCGTATAATCACAAATGTGCTGACAACAGCGCTCAAGTTTTGGTTAAAATCACAAGTTAGCCAAGTATCCCAGTTGGATGTGGAAATTAAGGCGGGCGATCGCCAACTTCTCTCTGGACGTATTCCCTGGGTCAGTATTAATGCCACTAACGCTGTGTATAAAGGTATTCATGTTACACAAATTCAACTCGCAGCAGAAAATATTCAGGTGAATATCGGTGGCATACTTAAAGGTCAACCAGTTAAACTGTTACACATAGTACCAGTAGTTGGCAATTTAATCATTGAGGAAAAAGATATAAATAGTTCTCTAGGATCGGAACTATTATCTACAGCTTTAAATGATGTAGTTTTGAAAATCTTACCAGAATCTTGCTTAAAATATCAGCTAATTTCCTGGGAAAAAATAACTATTGGGGATCATAAAATTCTAGTTGTAGGTATTATATCATCTACCAGTGAACTTACACCTATTGAGATTAGTTTAAATTTAGAATTAGTCAACGGTCATGAGTTAAAACTAGAGAATATCCAAGTCAGGCAAAATCAGGTAGCAATGTTAGAGAATGAACATAGTTTCCATATCGATCTTGGCTCAGATATTGATATTCAAGAACTAACTTTGATTCCTGGTAAGCTGGTATGCCAAGGAAAAATTAACGTCAATCCTTGAGAAATAGCAATTAGAAAGTGACTAATCCTTACTTTAAATGTCGGCTATTAACGGTAATAAAAGTGTGACAAAATAGTAAACTAAAGGGGCTGTAAAGATATAACTATCAGTCCGGTCTAAGATACCGCCGTGACCAGGAATCAACTGACCAGAATCCTTTACCCCAGCATCACGCTTGAGCATAGATTCTGTTAAATCACCTAAAAGACTGGCAATACCAATCAGTAAACCCAATGCTACACCAGTGAAGATAACTTTTGGTAAGTGGAGATAATAAGCCCCTGCTAAACCAACGGCGATGCTAGCAGTAATACCAAACACCGCACCTTCAACGGTTTTTTTCGGGCTAATATCAGATAAACGGGTTTTACCAAAAAATTTACCAATAATATAAGCGCCGATATCAGCAGCCCAAATACATAAAAAACTCAGAACCGTTAAGGTTAACCCTTGTGGTAGAGATGCTAAACTGTTTGGCTGTGTAATGTCTAGCCAATTTTCAGGCCAATAACCACCGAAAGGAAGGTTGCTGCTGGCTAAACTATCTAGAGTGCGTAATCTTACCCAGTAACTTGATAAATAACCAACATAAAACAGTCCCATAATGGAGGCGGAAATATCAGAAATTGTCGCCATTTTGGGCTGAAACAGTAAGTAAAAACAAATTAGTGTGCCAGCTATGGGCATGACAGCATCAGCAAGACTGTCATTAATATTACAAATCACTAATAAGGCTTGACTGACAAACATAGTGGTTTTAGCCGCAGGAACAATACCTCTGGCTCGGACTAAATTAAAATATTCTTCTTGACCTAAAAAGACAACCACTGCAATGGCGATCGTAAAGTACCAACCACCTAATAGGGTTGCAATCAAAGCAAGGGCGATCGCTATAATTCCACTAATAATTCTAGACCAAGGCATATAAATAACTATTTTGAATGAAGTATTGGGGATTGGGGATTGGGTATCGGGGATTGGGTATTGGGTCTTCAAAATCAGGAAAACATTTTCCTAGTCCCCAGTGATGCACTGAAGTATTGGGGATTGGGGATTGGGTAACGGGGATTGGGTATTGGGTCTTCAAAATCAGGAAAACATTTTCCTAGTCCCCAGTGATGCACTGAGCCTGTCGAAGTTCCCCCAGTCACTAGTCCCTAGCCCCTAGTCCCCAATCTAGTCTAGTTTCTCACCACTGAGGATAAAAATGGGATCTACAGCTGCAAAGGTTTGAGAAAAGCCGCGCGTCTCCAGGCGGTTAACAGCAGATTGCACCACTTCAATATTTCTCGCGCGCAAAAGAGAAAAACTTTGAGAAATAGCATACAAACCTTCTAGATTAGCAGCTGTGGCGACTACTCTACCAGATGGCGGCAGATAATTCCAGACTGCTGACAAAATATCCTGAATGGTTTTTCCACCTTCAATACAAACGCGGTCAGGAGCTATTTTGAGATGATTTAAACAGTCTGGGGCGTTACCTTCAACTACTTGCACATTTTTGACTTCAAAGCGATCGCAGTTGCGCTTAATTAATTTGGCAACATCTTCATCCCGTTCCACTGCCATAATTTGTCCACTAGGACATAGTAGCCCTGCTTCTACAGGAATTGTCCCCGTTCCCGCCCCAATATCCCATAATACTGAATCAGGTTTGAGACGCAATTGAGAAATCAATAACAGCCTAACTTCTCTTTGGGTGAAGGGAATACCGGGTAAATGCTCAAATAATTCATCGGGAATACCAGGGGTAACATAAGGCCAAAGTTGGGAAGGCATACAAAGACACAATTATACTTAAAGATATCAGCTTGCCTAATTTGACAAGCTATCAGCTAAGAAAGCGTTTAAACACACTGTTATCAGCAATCATAATGGTCAGCGAAATCTTAGACCACCGCTACGAAGTCCAGCAGGTATTGGGAAAAAAATCAGGGCGGCGATCGCTATTAGCCAGAGATAAAGTAACTGGGGAATTGGTAGTTGTAAAGTTACTTACATTTAATAGTGACTTTGAATGGGATGATCTCAAGCTGTTTGAGCGTGAAGCTGAAACATTAAAATCTTTATCCCATGCGGCTATCCCTCGCTATTTAGACTATTTTGAAGTCAATTCACCTAATATTAAAGGATTTGCTCTAGTACAGAGTTATATTCCGGCTCAAACATTAGAGCAATACTTACAAACTGGGCGGACTTTTACAGAAGCGGATATAAAACAGGTAGCCATAGCAGTTTTAGAGATTCTCACCTACTTACATGGGCTGCATCCCCCTGTAATTCACCGTGATCTTAAGCCTAGCAATATTTTATTAGGTGAGCGTTCTGGAAATAGCGTCGGTCAAGTTTACCTAGTGGATTTTGGTTCAGTACAAACTGTCCTGGCGGCGGAAGGTGGAACTAGGACTGTAGTCGGAACTTATGGTTATATGCCTCCAGAGCAATTTGGGGCGCGGACCGTTCCTGCGTCTGACCTTTATAGTTTAGGTGCAACTTTAATTTATTTAAGTACGGGTACTCATCCCGCCGATTTACCCCAAAAAGATTTTCGCATTCAGTTTGAGCAAGTGACTAATCTCAGTCGCCATTTTCAGAAATGGTTACAGTTGATGACTGAACCGAATTTGGAACGGCGACCCAGTTCTGCTATAGCAGCCTTGCAAGCTTTGAATGAGTCTCAATTGAATAGTCCTCTCGCCATCCCTCTCGCCATCAATGTTGTCCAACCTGTTGGAAGTAAACTTCAACTCACCAAAAACTCAGATTATCTAGAAATTCTGATTCCACCAGTGGGTTTTAAGTTGGAGATGTTATTTACAGGTTTTTTTACGGTTTTTTGGAATGCCTTTGTCCTGTTTTGGACAGTTGGCGCTCTTTCTGGTCCCCCTTTTCCTCTCAACCTGCCCTTTGCTTTGTTTTCACTGCCCTTTTGGGGGGTGGGCTGGTTTATGATAGGAAGCTTACTTATGGGGTTATTTGGCAACATTAGACTGGGTTTAGATAACGAGGAAATAGCCTTGCAATATCAATTATGGATATTCAAGTCTTATCGTCCCCAGCCATCCCCTAGAAACAGTATTACTAAACTCATGTATATTCCCAAACACATGACACTAGACTCGGACGGTGATAAAACTACAGTGGCGGCGCAGTTGGAGATTTGGGCGGGAGTCAGGAAGTATCGGCTTAATGTCAACTTTGGTAGTATTCAATCGGAAGCGGAATTGGAATGGCTAGCACATGAATTAAGTGATTGGTTAGGGATGGAAATTACCCAATAATTAATGTTTCAGCACTCATAGAGGTGGGGAGTTGGGAGTTGGGAGTGGGAAGTGGCGAAAACCCTGTAAATATCAGTGAGGGTAGTGGGGTGAGGTTATTGGATTTCACTCAACCGATAAACGTTATATTTAGGGCTTGCGGAAAAAGTCTTCTAGTGGGGATAGGGAACAGGGAACAGGGAACAGTTTAAGCTATCTGGGTATCCTCAATTTCCTGTATCCGACAAGAAAAAATGCAAGTATTTTGAGACACCATAAGCTAAAACTTTGCAGTTTTTTGTAATAAAAATCCGCAAAAACCTGATTAATAAAGGGTTTTATCTTTATTCAACAAGCCCTATTTACGATGAGCGTCAACAGATAATGTTAGTTTAATTTTGATAGCCCCTTAACAGGTAAGATATTATGTTTGGACTGGGATGGCCGGAGGTAGTGATAATTTCTATAGTCGCTATCGTGGTTTTTGGCCCTAAGAAAATTCCGGAATTGGGAAATGCACTAGGTAAAACCTTACGGGGTTTTAAGGAAGAATTGGACTCTAATGATGATGACACTAATAGTGAAAAAGAATAGGAATAGCCAAGGGTAGAGACGCGATTAACCGGTCTCTACTGTTGGACTAGAGTAAAGTATTGATCACAGAAGATGTCACGCCATTTTGGGTATCTAGCATTGTCGTGGAGGTATTTTGTGGCTGTACCTCCTCTTTTACTAAACCGCGCAGCTTGATTAATTTGATCGCCCGATTGACACTTTCTGGCAAAATTACCACCAAACTGTTATCAGGAGCAGTATCTAAGGCTTGATTAATGGCGGAAGCTTCATCCAAAATTGACTCATAACGGCAGTTGGGATTGACTTCTTTAATGCCTTGAATTATTAAATCCGCAGCTGATCCCCGTGAACGTCCTCTGGTATCATCATCTTCTTTGACAATGATGTAGTCAAAAATATCTGCTGATAATTTGCCCAGTGTAACAAAGTCTTCATCACGGCGATCGCCAGGCCCACCAATGACACCAATCCGCTCTCCTGTAGTCCAATTGCGGACAAAAGAACCCAATGCTTCATAACTGGCTGGATTATGAGCATAGTCTACTAAAGCATGGTGTTTACCTAAATTAAATAAATTCATCCTTCCTGGAGTTTGACTCACAGAAGCCCGGAAGGTCTTCAAGCCAGCACGAATCTGCTCAATTGTGACATTCTGCACAAAGGCTGCCAAACCTGCGGCTAAAGCATTAGCAATCATAAATGGTGCGCGTCCACCCATTGTCAAGGGAATATTTTCTGCCCTTTCGATGCGGTGCGTCCAATCACCTTTGACAATTGACAGATAGCCATTTTCATAAACCGCCGCCACTCCTCCCTTTTGGACGTGCTTCCGCACTAATTCCGAGTCGGGATTCATTGTGAAATAAGCAATATTAGCTTTTGTTTTTTCCGCCATAGCCGCAACGCGATGATCATCGGCGTTCAGGACTGCATAGCCATCAGGAAATACGGCTTCTGCTACCACACTCTTCAGGTTAGCCAACTGTTCAATAGTATCGATATCGCCTATACCTAGATGGTCAGCAGCTACATTTAAAACTACACCCACGTTAGCCATTTCAAACCCTAGCCCAGAGCGCAGAATACCACCACGAGCAGTTTCCAGTACAGCCACTTCTACAGTGGGATCTTCTAGAATGACGTGGGCGCTTTGGGGTCCGGTATTATCTCCAGATTCAACTAAGTATTCACCGATGTAAGTACCATCCGTAGTCGTATAACCTACTACTTTACCCGTTTGCTTGTAAATATGTGCTAACAGTCGAGTGGTAGTAGTTTTACCATTAGTACCAGTGATACTTAAAATGGGAATTAATCCTGACTGTTCGTTGGGAAACAGCATATCCATCACGGCTCCAGAGACGTTGCGGGGTGTGCCTTCGCTAGGGGCAACGTGCATCCTAAAACCTGGGGCAGCATTGACTTCCACCACTACAGCATCTGTCTCCCGTAGGGGACGACTAATATCTGTAGTCACAATATCTAGTCCGGCAATATCCAAACCAATAATTTTGACTATCCTTTGTGCCAGCCAAATATTTTCTGGGTGGATTTCATCGGTACGATCTATGGCACTACCACCTGTACTTAAATTAGCTGTTGCTCTCAGGTAACAAACTACTCCTTTTGGTGGCACACTCTTGAGGGTGTAACCTTGCCTTTCTAGCAGTTGGTAGCTGTTACGGTCCAGTTCAATTTTAGTGAGGATTTTATCATGACCATCACCCCGATTGGGGTCTTCGTTGGTTTCAGAAATTAGATCGCCAATGGTGGATCTACCATTACCAACGACGTGGGCTGGTACACGTTCGGCTACTGCTACAACTTTGCCGTCTACAACTAGTACCCGATGGTCTCGCCCCAGGTAATAGCGTTCAATAATAACTGACCGAGAAATTTGTCTTGCGGCCTCGTAAGCGGCCTCAGCTTCATCCCAGGTTCTAATATCAATAGTAATTCCACGTCCGTGATTACCATCTGATGGTTTGATGACGATGGGATAACCGCCCACGTATTCAATTGCTTCTTCTAGGTCATCTAAAAAGTTGATCACTGTACCTCTAGGTACTGGCGCTCCTGCTGCTGCGAGAATGCGTTTAGTAGCTTCTTTGTCGCAAGCCAGTTCTACTCCCAGGATGCCTGTTTTATTGGTCATAGTTGCTTGCATCCGCTTCTGATTCACTCCGTAACCCAGCTGAATCAAAAAGCGCGCACTTAACTGTGTCCAGGGAATGCCTCTTTTTTCGGCTTCTTTAATAATGGCTTCTGTGGAGGGACCTAAAGAAGATTCACGCCATAGGTCTTTGAGGTCTAGGATATCTTGTTCCAGTTCTGCTTTTGGATAACGACCTCTATCAACGATACTTTGGCACAGCCGCACTGCTGCTCGTCCAGCGTAGCGTCCCGCTTCCTCATTTAGGTACTCGATCACAACTTGGAAGACTCCAGGTGTGGCAGTTTCACGGGTGCGCCCAAAGCCTACATGCATTCCAGCTAGTTCTTGGAGTTCTAAGGCTACGTGTTCCACGATGTGTCCCATCATGGTGCCTTCTTTGACTCGCATTAAAAAACCGCCGCGACAGCCAGGGGAGCAATAGTGACCCTCCAGACTTGGTAGCGCCTCTACTAATCCTTCATAAAAGCCAGGGATTTCATTTGAGGGTATCTCGGCAAGGTTTTCTAAATCGAGGCGCATAACGATCAGCTTGTGGCGTCGAATGCTCCAGTAGTTTGGGCCACGTAAGGTCTGGATCTTGAGGATTCTCATGGGAATAGGTAGATGGAGATTCGGAACCAAAATTCTAGTTTCTTACTGAAATTGACCGCTAAACTGTTCATAATAAACAGTTTTTTCTTTTTTCATGGTATCCTTATCATTTTTTTACAGCCGGAAACCAAATGAGCGTTCAATACAGATTGTGACTAATCTCAACCCAGTGGGGATAATTTGGGTTACTCTATTCCTTCAGCTAGAAATGCGATGTACAGCAGGTAATACTGTGCGCTGATATAGGTGGTAGCGATCGCCATAACTGAGGATGTGCAGTCGTAAATTATGCACGGTTAGAGGTTCATTAGCACCTACATGAGGTTCATTGGTATGGGTAACTTCTGTGGGATCTACAATGGTGACACTGCCTTTACCGACAACTTGTAGCCAACCATCACGTTCAAATACGGCACAGGTATCTTCATCAATACCGATACCTAGACGGTCTGGATGAGCTGCGATCGCACTAATCAGGCGACCCATGCGATTACGATTGTGAAAGTGCTGATCAACAATCACTTCCGGGATAAAGCCCAAACCCGTCGCCATATCGACCAAGGAACGATTGGGAGTTTCACCACTACCACCACCAGCAATCATGTGATGTCCCATGACAGCAGCCCCAGCACTAGTACCTGCTAGAGTCAGTTGTCCGGCTCGCACCCGTTGACGGATAATTTCCATTGCTGGCGTATCTGACAGTACACCACAAAGACGTAATTGGTCGCCTCCGGTGAGAAATACCCCAGTACAGGATTCCAATGATTCTTTGACTTGAGCCGTTTCGCATTGTTCCCGTTCGCGGATGTCTAAAATTTCGACCTTTTCCGCACCCATTTCTTCAAATAGGCGAATGTATCTACCACCGATGATAGCGGGTTCACGGGAGGCAGATGGAATAATTGTAATATAGGCCTTACTAGCACCAGCACGACCAAAAAAAGTTCTCAGGATATCGCGTCCATGAACTTTATCTTCTGCGCCTCCGATAACCAGAACGGCGGTTTTAGTTGCTTGGGGTGTCCTCATTTCCAGCGATTTAGCTTTTAATTGCGGCATTATGTTTCTCCTGTCAACAACTTCAGGTGAATTTAATCAGGTATAGACTATGGCCACTGAAGCTATCAATCTTGTTGTGTTTGATTTTTCGGCTTCGCTCAAGGTTAACCTGTCCCTAGTGTCATTCGGGTTTAAGTTGCCCCTCGCACTTGTAGACTGATACACAGGAAGCGTTAACATTCATGTGTCCTTGGCTGTTGCTTAAACCCAGTACCTTGTTTTTCACCTGTACACTTTTCCAGACTGGCAAAATAATGCTTGGGAGACTAGACATGACACTTGTGTTGGCGGGGTTCCCCGTTAAAAAAAGTGTTCTTTTTCCCTTTGCTATGGGAGTTCATCAGGTCTTAACACGCTTTTTTTTGAGGCTGGGCTTATGCAGCCACCGAAGTTGTTAACTTGGTCAGATTATTAATTTAAATGTAGTTGTGACAATATTTAAACACAAATTAAGTAATTAGAAAAACTTTTGATTCTACCTCAAATCAATAGTTCTGGTACTTTTAGTCACTATTGATTAAACTTATCTGTAGTTCTATCCTACATTGACTGATTGTGTTTGCTAGACATTCAAATTTAAGATTAGTGTTCTCGAATACGAATTACTGTGCGCTTTGATATAGTTACACTTTTTCCCGACTGTTTTACCTCTGTTTTAACTTCTGGGCTGTTGGCTAAAGCCTTGGCTAAACAGATTGCCCAAGTTAATCTGGTTAATCCCAGAGATTTTACCACTGATAAGCATCATAAAGCTGATGATGAACCCTATGGCGGTGGCGTGGGGATGCTGATGAAGCCGGAACCTATCTTTACTGCTGTGGAGTCCCTACCAACTCTACCCCGCAGAGAGATAATTTTAATGAGTCCCCAAGGGGAAAGGATAAATCAACCTTTGTTAAAGGAATTGGCGACAAATTATGACCAACTAGTAGTTATCTGCGGTCACTATGAGGGGGTGGATGACAGAGTGCTGCATTTAGTGACTCGTGAGGTGTCTTTAGGGGATTTTATTTTGACTGGTGGGGAAATTCCTTCAATGGCATTACTTAATGGCGTGGTGAGGCTCCTACCAGGAACTGTGGGCAAAGTCGAATCTCTCAAGACGGAAAGTTTTGAGGAAGGCTTGCTAGATTATCCCCAATACACTCGCCCGGCAGATTTTCGGGGCTGGAAAGTTCCTGATGTCCTGCTTTCGGGAAATCATGCTGAAATTGCCAAATGGCGATATGAGCAACAAATTAAAAGAACAGGCGATCGCCGCCCCGATTTGCTGAGAAAATGGCAAGAGGAGAGGGGAATGGGGAGCAGGGAGTAGGGAGTGGGGGGAGTGTGGGGAGTAGTAATTTTCTAATGACCAATGACTATGAATCTTCGGATTGGTAACGGCTACGATATTCACAAATTAGTGCGCGATCGCCCTTTAATTTTAGGAGGAATCCAAATTCCTCATGAATTGGGTTTATTGGGGCATAGTGACGCTGATGTACTCACCCACGCCATTATGGATGCCATGTTGGGGGCATTATCCCTGGGGGATATTGGTCATTATTTTCCCCCCACTGATCCTCAATGGGCAGGGGCGGATAGTTTAGTGCTATTAACTCAAGTACATCAGCTAATTAAAAATCAAGGTTGGCAGATAGGCAATATTGACACAGTAGTAGTAGCAGAACGTCCCAAATTGAAACCGCATATTGAAAAAATGCGTGATCGGTTAGCGACTGTTTTAGAATTAGCACCAAATCAAATTGGTATCAAAGCTACCACTAACGAAAAATTAGGCCCTGTTGGTAGAGAAGAAGGTATATGCGCTTACGCGGTGATTTTATTAGTAGCTAGTGATTAGTCAATTTATTGAATGATCAGATATTCTGCTATGACCAATAATTCCTTAATGGTACAAGCCCCCTGATTTATCTGTGAGGTCGAACCAAAACCCAAAATCCAAAATCTAAAATCTAAAATTGTTTGACTGGCTTACGTCTAGGTAATCAAACTAAACGAGAAATTATGATGATATTACATAAAAAAATCTCTAATCAAGCAAAACGTTCTTGGTTGCTCATCAGTCTAATTGCGTTTACAGCCATGACAATTGCCGCTTGCAATCCATCTAACTTTAAAAGTACAGCCGCTCAAGTACCACAGTTAGTAAGCAGCATTCTCAGTGACCCTAAAACCTTTAACTATGCGCTCAGTTCAGAATCTCCTAATATTTTTGGAATTACTTTTGAGGGATTAACCACCGAAAACCCGATAACTGCTGAAATTGAGCCAAACTTAGCAGAATCATGGGAAACTGCCGATGATAACTTGGGATTTACATTTACTCTAAGAGAGAATTTGAAATGGTCAGACGGTCAACCATTAACAGTAGATGATGTAGTTTTTACCTACAATGAAATTTACTTAAATGAAGCGATTCCCACAAATGCGAGAGATGTTCTCAGAATTGGTGAAAGTCGGGCATTACCTAATGTTAAAAAAATCGATGATCGGCGAGTTCAATTCACAACTTCAGAACCATTTGCACCATTTTTGGGAGTTTTGGGACTACCAATTTTACCTGCTCATGCTTTAGAAAAATCTATCAAGACAAAAGACCAAGAAGGTAAGCCAATATTTCTGTCAAAATGGGGCGTTGATACTCCTGTCGATCAAATTATTGTTAATGGCCCTTACAAACTAGAGGGTTATGACACTAGTCAAAGGGTAATTTTCCAGCGCAACCCCTATTATTGGCGTAAAGGACTACAAGGAGAATCTCAACCTTATATTGAACGAATAGTATGGCCAATTGTTGAATCCACAGATACCTCATTGCTACAATTTCGTTCTGGTAGTTTAGATACTGTAGCAGTTACACCAGATTATTTTTCGTTGTTAAAAAAGCAAGAAAAACAGGGTAATTTCACAATTTATAACGGTGGACCAGCTACTGGGACAACGTTTGTTTTTTTTAATCTCAACAAAGGGAGAAGAGATGGCAAACCGCTAGTAGATCCAGCAAAGTCACGTTGGTTCAATACAGTGGAATTTAGGCAGGCTGTAGCTTATGCTATTGACCGCCAAACGATGATTAATAATACTTTTCGCGGCTTGGGTCAAACTCAAAATTCACCAATTACTATCCAGAGTCCCTTTTATCTTGCACCTGAAGAAGGACTAAAAACCTACGACTATAATCCCGAAAAAGCTAAGGAATTGCTCAGAAAAGCTGGATTTAAATATAATGCCCAAGGGCAACTATTAGATGCCGAAGGAAATCGCGTTCGCTTCACTTTACTGACAAATGCTGGTAACAGAATCCGCGAAGCAATGGGAGCGCAAATTAGACAAGATTTAGGCAAAATCGGGATGCAAGTCGATTTCACGCCTTTGGCATGGAATACTTACACAGATAAATTGAGTAATACTCTGGACTGGGATGCTTCTATATTAGGATTTAGTGGCGGTTTAGAACCGAATAGTGGGGTTAATCTGTGGTCGCCTGAAGGTGGATTACATATGTTTAATCAAAAACCTCAAGCGGGACAAAAGCCCATAGAAGGCTGGGAAGTCGCTCCTTGGGAGGCCAGAATTGGTGAACTTTACATTCAAGCCGCCAGGGAATTAGACGTAGCCAAGCGAAAAGAAATTTATGCCGAAACTCAGAAGATTACCCAGGAAAATTTACCATTGATTTACTTGGTTAATCCCTACTCATTATCAGCAGTGCGGAATAAATTTGTGAATATCAAATACTCAGTTTTGGGAGGTCCATTCTGGAACATTCATGAAATTAACATTATCCAGTAGACAAATATGCCGCTCTATTTTCTCCTTTTCCTCATATCTCCATCCCCTCATCTAAAATTACTGTGACTCAACCTGAAGCTTTGCGATCGCTCCTCCAAGAGGTTGCCAATGGTAAAGTTACCCCAGATATGGCCTTTAACTCACTCAAAGATTTGAGCTATGAATCTGTGGGTGAATTTGCCAAAATTGACCACCACCGTGAACTGAGAACTGGTTTTCCTGAAGTGATTTGGGGGCCAGGTAAAACTCCCGAACAAATTGTAGAAATTATGCGGGTGATGCGCTTACGAAACTCAGTAGTGATGGCAACTCGCATTGAACCAGCAATTTATACTGCACTGCAACCAAAGATTAGAGATTTACGATATTACGAATTGGCGCGCATTTGTGCCATTTCTCCCCCTACCATCGAACCTAAAATGGCCGGGTTAATCGGTATTCTCTCGGCTGGTACTGCGGATTTGGCTGTAGCAGAAGAAGCAGCTGTGACAGCAGAACTTTCTGGCTTTCGTGTACAGCGTCTTTGGGATGTGGGTGTTGCGGGGATTCACCGCTTACTCAATAATCTTGATGTGATTTCATCATCATCGGTACTGATTGTTGTGGCGGGAATGGAAGGCGCTTTACCCAGCGTTGTAGCAGGTTTGGCAGATTGTCCCGTGATTGCAGTCCCCACCAGTATCGGTTATGGTGCAAGTTTTGGCGGTTTAGCTCCCCTATTGACAATGCTTAACTCTTGTGCGTCTGGTGTGGGTGTGGTGAATATTGATAATGGGTTTGGTGCGGCTGTTTTAGCTGGGCAAATTTTGCGAACAGCTGAGAAATTACGCTTAATATCTTCTGGATCTTAAGTGGTTACAGTTAAGTTATACTTAGTGGTTCAAGAGTTAGTCAGTTCAGTGTTTATCAGGCAAACACAAATAACCGGCTATCAAAAATTGCCCTGCATCACCCAAAATTTACCAAGTTATGAATTACTTTAGCGGTGTAATATCTCAGTTAGTTTGGCATCTACCAGTAAATGTTACCGTGTTGGCTCAATATGTGAATGACCCAGATTTGTTAGGTCAAATGCAACAGGCTTGGAACAACTTTGTCCTCACAGGTCAAATCTGGGCATTTTTGATTGGTATAATCATTGGCTATTTTCTGCGGAGTCTCACCAGTTTCGGTTGAAATGGATAGGAAGTTAGGGCTAGGAACAGAGATGAAAAAGTGATAAATTCCTCTTGTTATTCCTCAAGCACAATTTCCTATTCCCTACTTCCCTAATTATTTATGACTAAAGAGCAAACTTGGAGTCAGAGATTTGAATCAGCGTTGCATCCGGCGATCGCCCGTTTTAATGCCAGTATAGGTTTTGATATTGCATTAATCGAATATGACCTGACTGGTTCTCAAGCTCACGCCAAAATGTTGGCTCACACTGGGATTATTTCCCCAACGGAGGGCGAAAAACTAGTGGCGGGTTTAGAACAAATTCGCCAAGAATATCGCCAAGGCCAATTTCAGCCGGGGATTGATGCGGAAGATGTACATTTTGCTGTGGAACGGCGATTAACGGAAATTGTTGGTGATGTCGGTAAAAAACTGCATACCGCGCGATCGCGTAATGACCAAGTAGGTACTGATACCCGACTTTATCTACGCCATGAAATTAAACAAATTCGTAGCCAATTGCGGGAATTTCAAAGTGTCCTCCTAAATATCGCCGAAAAAAACGTAGAAACTCTCATTCCTGGTTACACTCACCTACAACGCGCCCAACCCGTGAGTTTAGCTCATCACCTATTGGCATATTTCCAAATGGCACAACGGGACTGGGAACGCCTGGGAGATGTTGCTAGTCGCGTCAATATTTCCCCTTTGGGTTGTGGTGCATTGGCGGGAACAACTTTCCCAATTGACAGACATTACACCGCCGAACTATTGCAATTTGACAGTATTTATGCTAATAGCTTAGATGGAGTCAGCGATCGGGACTTTGCCATTGAATTTCTCTGTGCTGCCAGTTTGATTATGGTTCACCTCAGCCGTCTCTCGGAAGAAATCATTCTCTGGGCATCTGAAGAATTTCGTTTTGTTACCCTCAAAGATAGCTGTGCTACAGGTTCCAGCATTATGCCCCAAAAGAAAAACCCCGACGTACCAGAACTAGTCAGGGGAAAAACCGGGCGAGTCTTTGGTCATCTTCAAGCCATGCTAGTGATCATGAAAGGACTACCCCTGGCATATAACAAAGACCTACAGGAAGATAAAGAAGGCTTATTTGATAGCGTTAACACCATCAAAGCTTCATTACAAGCAATGACAATCCTATTGCAAGAAGGCTTAGAATTTCAGACTCAACGTTTAGCAGCAGCAGTTGCAGAAGACTTTTCTAACGCCACCGATGTAGCAGATTATCTCGCCACTAAAGGTGTACCCTTCCGGGAAGCCTACAATCTCGTAGGCAAAGTAGTAAAAACCAGTATTGCCGCAGGTAAACTTTTAAAAGATTTAACCTTAGAAGAATGGCAAGAATTGCACCCAGCATTTAACACAGATATTTATGAAGCAATATCCCCACGCCAAGTTGTCGCCGCCCGCAACAGTTACGGTGGTACAGGTTTTACACAGGTAAATCAGGCAATTGCTACAGCCCGCACTCAAATAACAGCATCATAATTACCAAAATTGTTTTTCTCCTGATCTGATTCGGATCTAACAAACAAAGGCGTACATAATATATGTACGCCCTAAAACTTAAATAATAAGGATTTTTTGAGACGGCTTAGTCAGTATCAGCAGCTGCTGCGCCTTCTTCTTCCTCACTCTTCGGAGGTCTTTGTTGGAACCTTCTCTGCATTCTGCCTGTAGTAGTTCGTTTACGAAACTTTCTGGCATACGCCTGGTTCCGTAGCGCCTTTTCTTTTTTCGGGTTACGGCGCTTGGCCATGTTCACCTCATTTAATAAACAACAAAAAAGCGTAACTAGGGATTACATAAGCAATATTGATATACTTTTACCCTAGCTTAATTATCCACATACTTTTAACAGTATACTAGTCTATCGTATTTTATTGATTTATGTCAATCCTAACTAATTTTTTCTTCCGTCCTCAAATATTGCTGATTTGTGATCAGACAAATGACCTTATCAGGTTATTAGTCAGCATCTATTTACTTTTGGGACTGGGAGACATGAACTAGTGAGTATTTTATCCTCACCAGAAAATTACCTCCCAAAAACTGTATAAATAAATACTGAAAATTTGTACCTTTTCAGGCAACAAATAAGAAGATTGATATACTATACAAAATACCTAAAATAAAACCATCAAGTATTAGCACCTTTGTGTTACACAAGAATAAACTCAATAATGGGTTTTATGTAAATTGTAAGAAATGAGAAAACACAACATACCATTTAAGTTTGAATGTTCTTGCTTTTTTTTGGAACAGTTATCCAGTCCACACGTAACTTATGGCGTGTAGGACAAACAGTACTGGGTATTATTTTCCGTCATCCCATTACTGGTGCTAGTATCATTCCATTATTACCAGATGGTCGCATTGTCCTGATTAAAAGACGCGATGATGGCTGCTGGGCATTACCGGGTGGGATGGTTGATTGGGGAGAAGATATTCCTACAACAGTCCATCGAGAATTAATAGAAGAAACTGGACTAGAGTTAGTCAAAATTACCCGTCTAGTGGGAGTCTATTCAGCACCTGACCGAGATCCTCGTATTCATTCAATTTGTGTAGTGGTAGAAGCAGAAGTTACAGGAAAAATGGAGGTTCAAGATACTTTAGAGGCTATAGAAGTCCAGGCTTTTTCTCCTGATTCCTTACCTCTAGGAAAAATGTCTCATGACCACACTCGGCAGTTACAAGACTATTTAAAAGGCTTGACAACACTGGCATAAAACTATCTTTAATTTGAGATTTAAATGTAAATTAAAATGGATACCCTATTCCGTAACTCCCGGAGAAAACTCACTCAAGGGCTATTATTTTGGCGCGAAGCTGGTGAAGGCATTCCAGTAATTTTTTTACATGGTGCTTGGAACGATAGCAGTCAATGGGTATCAGTTGTTGAGTCACTCTCGGAAAATTTCCATTGTTTTTCACCAGATTTATTAGGTTTTGGTGATTCAGACAGTCCTAATCTTCATTACTCCATTGATTTACAGGTGGACTGTATAGCTGAGTTTATCGAATCTTTGAAACTAGAAAAAGTCTATTTAGTAGGCTATTCTTTGGGTGCTTGGATTGCTGCTAGTTATGCTTTAAAGTATCCAGAAAAAGTCTATGGTTTAGTGTTATTAGCCCCAGAAGGTGTCGGTGTAGAAGGACAAGAAAAATATAGGCGGAAAATGCAAAAATTAGTGAGCAATCCACCTGTTTTATCTCAAATCGTTAAACTATTTCGACCCTTAAATAAAATTGAGGGTTTGAAAGAAAAAATCGATCAAGATATGAGTTTACGTCAGACATTATTAAAAAATCCCATAGGCTGTGAGTTGTTATTCCAACGGCGACAGCCAGAAATTGAAGCAGAATTACTTCATCAAAAATTGCACTTGATGCAAGTTCCAGTTTTAATTTTACAAGGAGGTCAAGATTTATTAGATGCGGTTGTGAAAACTCAAACCTATACTCAACTATTACCTCAAGTAGAGTTAAAAATAATTGCTCACGCTGGTAATGATTTACCTGGTACTTGTGCAGGAATTGTAGCTAGAGATATTCGGGATTTTATCCAAGCTAATTATTAATTAATGAATGAGGGAGTAGGGAGTAGGGAGTAGGGAAGTGTGGGGAGTGTGGAAGAGGCAGGGGTGCAGGGGGCAGGGTGCAGGGGGGAAAAGTCCCCAATCTCTAGTACCTAATCCCCAGTCCCAAGTCCCCAGTTATAAAACCGCGATTAAACAGATTTCAAGTTAATTACACCCTGATCAAAAATCTGTTTATCAGTACCCATAGCCTGGACTTCTATTCTATCTGGATAGACACTATAAGCAGCAAAGGCAAGTCTTTCAGCAGAGTGTTCTGTCCACCGAGAACGCCCGACAGGACGCACACCAGCACCACTACCAGTGGTTAAATAAGTTGTGCCATCAATATTACCAGTACGTTCATAATGGTGGTCGTGACCATTAATATAAAGTTGCACATTGTACTGTTTAAACAGAGGTGTGAAGCGTTTAATTAATGTTTGACTAACTCCATAGTGACCTGATGAATAAAATGGATCATGACCAAATACTACTTTCCATGGTGCATCACTGCGGCTTAATTCTTGCTCTAACCAAATGACTTGATTTTCCCAATCAGCATTTCTGTTAGTATCCAAAGCAAAAAACTGGACAGCATCACGGCGAAATGTGTAATAACGTCCTGTCATATTAAAGCCGGGATATTTGATTTGCGGACTGCCGTTTTCGGTACGAATATCGTGATTACCTAAACAAGCATGGAATTTGACACCTTGGGTTAATAGTTTTTCATAGGGACGTTCAAAAACTGCACCGATTTTTTCTATTTCGCCGTCATTGTAAATGTTATCACCAGCTAAAACCACTAAATCATAGGGATTTTTCTGTTGATAATAATTCATCGCCCCAGCTACAGCATATTGACCTTTAGCGCCTGTTCCTGTGTCTGCAACGGAGGTAAAACGCAATAGCAACTTGTTTTTGGGTGGGGTGGCAGCTATCACTGATGAATTGGCAATATTAGAAATTTGATGTTGTTGATGAGCTAGTTTCCAGCCCACAAGTCCTGTCCCCATAGTCCCAAGACTACCTAAAAATAAGAATTGACGGCGTTTCAGGTTCATAAACTTACTTAACTCAATATTTAGCCAGTTTAGCTGAAGAAACCATGAGTAATGAAGTGATACATTAAGGCAAAGCAGAAAGCAGCATTTATAATGCCAGTTATTTGTCTTTGAGTCGCTGCTTTAAAAAGAAGTTTTATGTCACAAGACAATCAAAATCCACAACCAGGTTCTTCTCGTCCCCCTTCAGGAAATCAATCTCCTCAACTACCGTTTTGGAAGGTTAAGGTTATCCAAGTTCTTAGAGGGACGATGGGACTTTTGGAAACGGCGGTAGTTCAACTAGAGACTCCCCCAGCAGAAGGTACTGAAGAAACACCTACTTTTTGGCAAGGTGTAGACACACAATGGAATAGGTTTTTAAGACAAGTCCGGTTGTTTTTACCCTCAAATGTTTCTAATAATTTGTCGGATAGGGTTTTAACTGGTATTTTAAGTGTGATTACTGTGGCAATAGTTTGGACAACGGCTACTGTTTTAACTCAAAAACCGACGGAGGTAGCTATTGTTCCCCTTCGTGAGGAAATTTCACCACCTTCACCAACGATTACTATTCCCCCAGAGTTAACAGTACCGGAACCGATACTAGAACCGATACCGGAACCGATACCGGAACCGATACCAGAACCCACACCGGAACCGATTTTAACATTGACACCGGAAGAATCTTTAATTGCAGCTATTGAAAATCAAGTGGCGGAAATTAGCGATCGCTTCGCATCTGGTTTAATAGAATCAATACAAGCTAACTTCCGTAGTAGTAGTTTAACTGTGGAAATTAATGATGATTGGTACACTCTCCCAGCATCGGAACAACAGGAACTAGCTACGGAAATCTTACAACGCTCTCAAGAACTGGATTTTAGTCATTTAGAAATCATTGATTCCCAAAATAGACTGATAGCACGTAACCCAGTTGTTGGTAATGAGATAATTATTTTCCAACAGTCATATTAGGAATTTGATATGTTTAGAAACTGGTTTGCTAATAATTTAGGCGTGGGTCAAGCTCGTAAAGAGCAAGTATACCTAGATATATGCAGTTCACTCAGCCTGGATGATGCTAGTTATTGGATTCAAGTTCTGTTTGCAGCTGGTATTGCTACCCTGGGACTAGTTCTGAATAGTCCAGCTGTGATTATTGGTGCAATGTTAATTTCTCCTTTGATGGGGGGAATTTTAGCCAATGGACTGGCTTTAGCTGCGGGTGACGTAATTTTAGCCATGCGCGCCCTGCTGAATTTGCTTTTGAGTTGTTTTGTGGCTATTTCCTTTGCTGTGTTATTGGTGACATTGCTACCATTTAAGGAAATTACCAGTGAGATTTTAGCTAGGACTCGACCGAATATTTTGGATTTAGTAGTAGCCCTGTTTTCTGGTGCTGTGGGTTCAGTGGCTATTTGTAAAGAACCTAAAGGGATGGCGACTTCTATTCCTGGTGTTGCGATCGCAGTTGCTTTAATGCCACCATTGTGCGTTGTGGGATATGGTATCGGCATAGCTATCACCGTCAATATAAATCAAGGAATACGGGTGGCTGGTGGTGGTGGGTTACTTTTTTTCACCAATTTGGTGGCGATTACCTTCACCGCTATGTTGGTGTTTCTGGGGCTGCATATTGATAATGATTTGGTGAGAGCAAAGGTGAGGGAATGGCGACAAACCCATCCAGAGAGTATCTGGGTTCAGGCATTATTAGAAAAATTACCGGCTTATGGCAAAATTAGAAAAATTGGCTCGTTACCTGGGAGATTTTTATTAATTTTGATTACGATTGCTGCAATTCTTTTTCCTCTCAATCGTTCTTTAAGTCAATTAGGAAGAGAAATCGCCATACAACAACAAGATAATCGTAACCGTAATTCAGCTACGGATGTATGGCAGAAAAATTTTGCTTCTTTTCCCAATGGTGAACCACGTTCTTTTATTAGTACTATCTCTGTAGCAGAGCAAAACAAAAAGCTGACAGTGCAATTACAGGTGTTTACCAGTCAGCAATATTCATCTGAGGAAAGAGATCAATATATTGAGATGTTAGCCCCTCGCTTGGGAAAACCTCCGGAGTTATTAGCCTTAAAGTTAGTGGAAATTCCCACTGCATCAAATGAACTTTTGCGCCCAGTACCCAGGGAAAAACCTGTTGAACGTGTTTTAACGATTGCGGAATTACAATCAAATTTTGTGGAAGAAGTGCAATCTGCGTTGCGTGATGTCAGACTTCCGCCACCAGCAACAATGATTAGTTATGAATTGATTAGTAACCCAGTTGCACCTTTAAATATCCGGTTGGTGTATTTGAGTGAACGTGAGATTGATGGCGATGCTAAAACTCTAGTGGCTGATAGTATTAGAGGCCGTCTTAATTATCCATCGGCTGGTGTGAATCTGCAAAGAATCTCTACTGATGTGGGAGTTATATCTTTTGAGAGTGAGGAGTCAGAAATTACTTCCGAGGATAGGGAGTTGTTAGACGCTGCTGGCCAAGTTTTGCAGGAACAGCCAAATTTATTTTTGACAATAACTGTGAATCAGCAAGAAGATGAGTTAGCGGAAATTAGCCCCAGGCGATCGCAAGCCATCATAGAATATTTAGAATCACAGCAGCAAATTAGTAGCGATCGCATCCAGTGGCAACCAGGAACCGAATCAGAAAGTAGCGCAATACTCAAACTTACGGTAGAATCACTGGCACAACCACCAGAGTAAAATCTGACCAAATCTCGCTAATTTTTATCAGAGAAAAAACTTACAAAAATGACCTCCAGTAAGTTTTTCTCTATGGAATTGGTGCATCAGCCGTAATTTTAGTTATGCGTAAAACTCGTTTTATCAGTTTCTTCCGCCATCTCAATTGGGACATCCTCAAAAATACTTTGAGTAGGACAATGGAAAGGCGACTTTTGGGGCTAGGCTCAGAAATTGCCTTTAATGCCATGTTATCGTTGTTTCCTGCAATTCTCGCGCTAGTAACAGCCATTGGCTTATTTGAAGATTCCTTACAAGATACTTTCAGACAGATAGCAGCTGAACTCAGTCAAGTTGCACCCAAAGAAGTCTTAGATTTGGTGCGTGATTTTACCACCACAGAAATAACCCAATCCAGAAATGGTGGATTATTTTCTCTCAGCTTTCTGCTGGCGATTTGGACTGCTTCTGGGGCTATCAGCACCGCCATGAATGCTTTTGACCAAATTCATCAAATCCCGGCTGAGAAACAGCGTCCTTTTTGGAAATCCAAACTGGTTTCCCTGGGATTAACTGTCGCCACTATTTTATTATTTGTCCTTGCTTCTTTCTTGGTATTTATCAGCGACAAAGTATTGGGAATAATAGTTAATGAAAGTAGTTATTTTATTTTCTTACTGCATCTTTGGCAATTGTTAATCTGGCCTTTGGCACTAGGTATTATTGCTACTGCTTTTAGCTTTGTTTACCGCTATGGTCCGAGTAGTTGGAACTCTGGTACACCGATGATACCGGGTGCTATACTAGCGGCTGTTTCCTGGGCAATTCTCTCTGGTTTATTTCGGACTTATGTAGCAAATTTCGGTAACTACAACAAGGTGTATGGGGCTGTGGGTGCTGTGATAGTTTTAATGTTGTGGCTATGGATGAGTGCAACAGTGATGCTAATTGGCGATCAATTAAATGTAACTGTGGGTGAACGGATTCACTCAAAAATGGACGAGCAATAAAAATTCAAATCAGCGAACCTATGCCTGATTCATATCCCCGATTTTCTCAGTTTAATTCTGAAGCTGAAGCACTGACTTTTAAGCGCTTAAAACAACTCAGTCGCATCCTAGATAAAGTTGTCACCATTCCTGGAACACCAATTCACATTGGTTTAGATCCTCTTGTGGGATTTATCCCAGTGGGGGGCGATATTTTAGGAATAGTTCTTTCTAGCTATATCATTATTGAAGCGGCTAGACTAGGTGTACCTAAAGCTATTTTAAGAAAAATGGTTGTGAATGTGATTATCGATGGTTTGGTAGGTAGCATTCCAGTTCTAGGAGACTTATTTGATTTTATTTGGGTAGCTAATGATTATAATATCAAGCTATTAGAAGAATATTTCCAGTTACATATAAGAAAAAAATCATAGCAATTCTCATTTAAGTGTGGTGCAATCAGTAACAATTAAACGCAGATGGACGCAGATAAACGCAGATAGTTTTGTACATAGATAATAACTATTATTAATGATATGAAAGATTGGTGGCAGTCTAATTTTCCTCAAGGTAGGCAAAGTTTAATTATTAGTGATGGCGATGGTTATCCTGTACAAATTGCTTATGGTGAAGTTGGTACTGGTAAACCTTTAGTATTATTACATGGTATGGGTAGTTGGAGTTACAATTGGCGGAATTGTATCGCTCCTTTATCTAAATATTTTCGGGTGATTTGTTTTGATGCTAAAGGATATGGTTTCTCGGAAAAGCCAGGGTTTCGTAGGGAGAAAAATGGGCATCAAGTTATTGAATTAGAACGCATTCTTCAGGCATTATGTGTAGAACCTGCTGTAATTATAGCGGAATCTTTAGGTGGTTTAGTCGCTTTAGCTCTAGCTCAACAAAAACCGGAATTAATCGCACGGTTAATAGTTATCAATGTTCCTATTTTTGCTGACCGTTTACCCCATTGGTCAATGTGGATATTATCTCAAACTCCTAGAGAATTATTACAAACAGTTGATGATTTACGTTTATCATTTTTATTTGCACCTCTATTCCGAGAAGTTATGGCGATGGAAAGGCGTAGGGTGCTATTCAATCCTACAATTCTTACAGAGGAAGATGTTTATTGGATAACTTATCCATTTATTGAGTTTCCGGGAACTATTCTAAAAGTGGCTGAAGATTTACAACTAGCAGCCGCAGAAATTAAGAATTACGAATTGAATCAACCGAATATGCTGAGTACAATTCAAAATAATCTCGGTGCTATTCAGTCTCCGACACTAATTATGTGGGGAGATAAAGATAGTTGGTTTCCCGCTAGTCATGGGGAAAGGCTACATAAATCTATCCCGTTATCTCATTTGAAAATTATCAAGGACTGTTATCATGATGCTTCTATAGGTTCCTCTCAGGTTGTGAGTGCAGCTATTCTTGATTTTTTGGAGAAAACAAATTTTTGAGAAGTTGTAATTTAGGCAGATTGGAAGAATACAACCGCCGATAAAGGCTAATTTCTAGGGGAGAATTTTGATAATTTCTCTCATTCCCCAAAAGGTTAAGTTTGGTTCAACGATTAAATGAGCGGCTATTTCGGGGAATTGCTGTTGGAGATGGTTAAATATTAAGATGCGATCGCCACCTTTAATCACGATTTTGCCTTCAGGAAATAATTCTCTCCAGGTGGTAATAAAATCTTTAATTCCAGCTAACAAAGTGTAGATAATTCCGCTTTGAATTGCTGCTGTGGTATTCAAGGCAAAATGTGGCGGTAAAGAGATAATTTCTGTTTCTAGCTGTGGTAATTGTCCGGTTTTTTCACCTAGAATACTAAATTGTAAACCCAGTCCTGGCAAAATTGCACCTCCCACTAAAGACTGATTACCATCTGCACCTGTAAAAGTGATTGCAGTTCCCGCATCAATGACTAGCATAGGAAAACCCCAAGTTTTGCCAGCCCCCCACAAAGCCAAAGCCCTGTCAATTCCCAAGGTGGGATAAATATTTAATAGGGGGATTTCCGTTAAGGTAATGACGCGGATAAGAAGGTGATTTTGCCAAAGTGCAGTTTGCTGGGGAACCACAGAGGCTAAAAAAATCGGCGGATGGGGTGAGTTCTTGTCGCTGATTTCCCTAATGGTAGAACTGGGAGGAAAAATTTCTGCTAATTCAGCAATTGATTGACATTTAGCCACTTTTTGTGTTAAAGAAGCAGAAAAATGGTCAGTGTCCCAAGTGCTGTGGAGAGTATCACCGGAAAATAAACCCCAGTGCATTCGGGTGTTACCAATTTCCAAAGCTAACCATAGATTCTCTGTGCTTCTGAATGGGTTCACAGTTTTAGTTTTCTTAAGTTAGTTATAGGTTTTTTAATAAAACTTAATAATCAAGGCGTGTCACAATAAGAGAAGAGGAAAATATACTCATTGCGTTAAGGAGGCCAACTATGGTAGCACTCACCGAAAGAACAGAAAAACGGCTGACCATAGAGACTGTGGAAATTGCTCAAGAAACTATAGCAATTCGTTCTTTAGACTGGGATCGCGATCGCTTTGATATTGAGTTCGGGTTACAAAATGGTACTACTTATAACTCGTTTCTGATTCGCGGTGAGCAAACTGCTTTAGTTGACACTTCTCACGAAAAGTTTCGCCAGCTATATTTTGATACTCTCACAGGCATAATTAATCCTACAGATATTGATTATCTGATTATCAGCCACACGGAGCCAGACCATAGCGGTTTAGTCAAAGATTTGCTGCAAAAAGCTCCAGATATCACTGTTGTGGGTTCTAAGGTAGCAATTCAGTTTCTAGAAAATTTAGTTCATCAGCCATTTAAACGCCAAATTGTCAAAAATGGCGATCGCCTAGATTTAGGCAATGGTCACGAATTTGAATTTGTAATTGCTCCTAATTTACACTGGCCGGATACTATATTTAGCTTTGACCACAAAACCAAAATTCTTTACACCTGCGATGCTTTTGGGCTGCATTATTGCTCAGATAGCACCTTTGATGAAGATTTAGCAGCCATTGAAGCAGACTTTAAATATTACTACGAATGCTTAATGGGGCCAAATGCTAGATCGGTTTTGTCTGCCCTGAAGCGGATGGCTGAACTGAAAACCATTGACATGATTGCCACTGGTCATGGCCCCTTATTATCCCACAATGTGGAAGAATTAACCGGACGTTACCGCACTTGGAGCCACAGCCAAAGTAAAGCAGAAACAGCCATTGGCATATTTTACGTTTCTGAATATGGGTATAGCGATCGCCTCGCCCAAGCCATAGCCAAAGGGATTAGTAAAACTGATGTGGCGGTGGAAATTGTCGATTTGGGGTCAGGAATCGATTTACAAGAACTCAGGGAATTAGTAGGTAGGTGTACGGGAATAGTTTTAGGTATATCACCTGCGGGAAGTTCCACCAATATCCAAACAGCCCTCAGCACTATTATCGGATCTGTTAAGGAAAAACAAGCTATAGGGATATTTGAAACAGGCGGAGGCGATGATGAACCGATAGATCCTCTGTTGAATAAATTCCGCAACTTGGGTTTAACAACAGTTTTCCCAGCCATTCGGATTAAAGAAACCCCCAGAGAAAACACTTACCAACTGTGTGAAGAAGCGGGTACAGATTTGGGTCAATGGGTAACACGCGATCGCAGCATCAAAGCCATGAAATCCCTGGGTGCAGACTTAGACAAAGCCCTGGGTAGAATCAGTGGTGGATTGTATATTATTACCGCCAAAAAAGGCGACGTATCCAGTGCGATGTTAGCCTCCTGGGTTTCTCAAGCCAGCTTCAAACCGCTAGGATTATCCATTGCAGTTGCTAAGGATAGAGCAATTGAATCACTGATGCAAGTAGGCGATCGCTTTGTCCTCAACGTCCTGGAAGAAGGTAATTACCAAACACTGATGAGACACTTCTTAAAACGGTTCGCCCCTGGTGCAGATCGCTTTGAAGGTGTGAGAACCCAGCCAGCCCAAAACGGCGCTCCCATCCTCACCGATGCCTTAGCCTACATAGAGTGTGAAGTTGTAAGTAGAATGGACTGTGGCGACCACTGGGCAGTATATAGCAACGTTTACGAAGGACGAGTATCTAAGCCAGAAGCACTCACAGCAGTGCATCATCGTAAAGTCGGAAACCATTATTAAGAGAGCAGGGGAGCAGGGAGCAGGGAGCAGGGGAGAAGTTTTTTTCCAGTTCCCAGTCCCCAGTACCTAACCCCCAGTACCCAATCCCCAAAAAAGCTATGTCAGAAAATAAACCCCGTGATGTTCAGGTTCTCCCTATTGGCACAGATACAATAATATTGCGATCGCGCAGTTGGTCAAGACTGAGATTTGAAATTGAATATGCCCTAGCCAAAGGTACAACCGCCAATTCTTATATAATTCAAGGTGATAAAATTGCTTTAATTGACCCTCCAGGAGAAACATTTAGCCAAATTTACCTGGAAGCCTTGCAGCAACGGTTTGATTTAACCACCATTGATTATGTCATTCTGGGTCACGTTAACCCCAACCGCGCTGCTACTATCAAAGCCTTATTAGAACTAGCGCCACAGATTACCTTTGTCTGTTCTAATCCTGGGGCGAAAAATTTACGCACTACCTTAGAAAATCAGGATTTACCAATTACCATCATGCGAGGGGAAGAAACCCTCAACTTAGGTAAAGGTCACGATTTACAATTCATTCCCACCCCTAACCCCCGTTATGCAGATCAACTCTGCACATACGACCCACAAACAGAAATTCTCTACTCAGATAAGCTATTTGGGGCGCATATTTGCGGTGATCAGGTATTTGATGAAGGTTGGGAAAGCATCAACGAAGACCGACGCTATTATTTTGATTGTCTGATGGCTCCCCATGCCCGTCAAGTGGAAACAGCTTTAGATAAACTGGCTGATTTACCCACGAGAATGTATGCTACCGGACATGGCCCCATAGTCCGTTATGGCTTAATTGAACTGACGAAAGCCTATAGACAATGGATTCAACAACAAGCCTCGGCTGACTTGACAGTAGCATTGATTTATGCTTCAGCCTATGGAAATACTGCAACATTAGCCCAGGCGATCGCACGTGGTATTACTAAAGCAGGCGTAGCAGTAGAATCAATTAACTGTGAATTTACAGAACCAGAAGAAATCCAGAAAGCTGTAGAAAAATCCGCCGGTTTCATCATTGGTTCACCCACCCTGGGCGGTCACGCACCCACACCAGTGCAAACAGCATTAGGAATTGTCCTCTCCACCGCCACCAACAATAAACTCGCTGGTGTATTTGGTTCCTTTGGCTGGAGTGGTGAAGCCGTAGATTTAATTGAAAACAAACTCAAAGACGCGGGTTACAGATTCGGTTTTGATGCCATTCGAGTCAAATTCAAACCCGATGATGTCACCTTACAATTGTGTGAAGAAGCTGGAACCGATTTCGCCCAAGCCTTGAAAAAAGCGAAAAAAGTACGTGCTGTCAGCCAACCAGCCACAAATGTAGAACAAGCAGTTGGGCGCATCGTCGGTTCTCTATGCGTCGTTACAGCCAAAGAAGGTGATATATCCAGCGCCATGTTAGCCTCTTGGGTATCTCAAGCCAGCTTTAACCCTCCTGGTTTAACCATAGCCGTAGCTAAAGACCGAGCTTTAGAAACCCTCATGCACTCCGGAAATCAATTTGTTCTGAATATTCTCCCAGAAGGCCAGCATATCGGCTTAATGAAACACTTCCTCAAACCCTTTGGCCCAGGAGAAGACCGCTTTGGTGATATCCCGGCGGAAGAATCTGCAAGTGGTTCTCCCATACTCACTGAAGCCTTAGCATATTTAGAATGTTCCGTACAAGGTCGGTTAGAATCAGGTGATCATTGGCTGGTTTATGCCACCGTAGATAATGGCAAAGTATTAAATAAAGATGGTGTCACCGCAGTCCATCAAAGAAAAACCGGAACTCATTATTAAACAAAAAATTTTCAAAGTCCCCCACACTTGGATTATTTAGTCCACCGTTTACACACATCCTCAGCCAAAAAGGGTTTCCAGCCCTAAAAACCCAATTTCACCGTAAATCCAGTTCCCCTCCTCGCTTGCGGGGAGGGGCTACGGGTGGGGTCTTGGGGTCCTATGACACAAATGAGAATTTACCAACTTATGTTTACACCGTAGGAGATTTAGAAACTATCAGCATCAGGACTTTTCACCCATTATTTGCTCAAAAATCCTGCTTTTGGTTTCTGCAAAATAGACATATCCTTAATATAAACAATAAGGTATAATAAAGAACAAAAGCAAAGATT
>NZ_CAWUOL010000049.1:0-35788 GCF_963923915.1 Nodularia chucula CCY0103
CAAATTTTTACACAGCAAGTTTTTTGCCCCTTCCTCTCCCTCGAACTCACGTTAACTGACATAGTTTATGGCGTGTGTGACAGCATGAATTGTATATGCCAAAAAATGAATAATTTATTTGCCTCCACACGTCACTATATAATTGTCAGTCAAATTATTATTTAAAGTTTTCAGGTTTTATTACCATCCATTGAGTCACCGGTGACATAGCCCGCCAACCTAAAAACTTACCAATAGGTTCTGCTCTTTGAATAGCAATACGAGTTAAATTACCACCAACCTGCTCGTACCATTTAAATAAAGTTTGCTCCCCTTCTACAGTCACAACATTAGCTACTAATCTTCCACCGGGACGTAATGCATTCCAACAAATATCAAAAAGCCCTGGTGCTGTGACTCCACCGCCGATAAATATCGCATCGGGTGTGGGTAAATCTTGGAGAATTAATGGTGACTTTCCGTTAATAATTCTTAAGTTGGGAGTTCCTAAAGCTGCGGCGTTGTCGGCTATATAATTTAGTCTAGTGGGATTTTGTTCAATAGCGATCGCCTGACATTGAGAATGAGTCCGCATCCATTCAATAGAAATTGAACCACAACCCGCGCCAATATCCCAGAGTAGTTGTCCGGGAGTGGGAGCTAATTTTGCTAAAGTTACTGCCCTCACTTCACTCTTAGTTAATTGTCCATCATGGTGATAGGCGTGATCTGGTAATCCTGGTAATCTGGGTAAAGGTATTACTTCAGGATTAGCAATACAATTAACTGCGATCGCATTCAATGGCGCAATTTCTGTTTCACTCCAATGTGCGGCTATACCTGCGACGATTCTTTCCTGAACACCACCCAGATGTTCTAAAACGGTAATTTTGCTACCACCATAACCCCGATTTGTCAAGATTTCGGCAACAATTGCGGGTGTGTCTTTACCCTCACTCAAAATCAATATTTTAGCCTGGGGATAGATGTAAGACTGAAGTAAAGAAGCTGGACGACCGCACAAACTCAAGGCTTCTGTTTCCGTGAAAGACCATCCCAATTTGGCACAGGCGAGGCTGAAGGTGGAAGGTGCAGGGATAATCGTGATTTCTTCTAGGGGAATTTGTCTGGTGAGAGTGACACCGATACCGTAACAAAAAGGGTCGCCACTGGCTAAGACACAGATTGATTCACCCCGACGACGGATAATTTCGGCTATGGAGGTGCTAATGGGTGATGTCCAGGCTATTTTTGGGCGTGGGTCATCTGGTGGTAACATTGCTAAATGGCGATCACCTCCGACAATTACTTGAGCTTGATCAATCAGAGAACGGGCGATCGCACTTAAACCCTGTAACCCATCTTCACCAATACCGACAATGGATAGCCATTTCCCCTGCATAAAATCTGTGATAATTTAACTTGATTTTGTCGCTATTTCGGCGCTTAATAAGAGTTAATCACGATTTTTTGCCAAACTAGCGCGGGAAAAATTTTTCCCCAAAGCTCCAAATTTGAGTGTGTTATAATATATAGGAATTACAACTGTTGAACAAGTAAAATATAGCAATATATATTTACTTCAGTTAATTAAATTTCATAATTAGGTTGAGTTTAATTGAAAATTAAAGCGTTAGAAGTCAAAGCAGGCGATCGCATTATTGCCTACTGTAAAAATAAGATGCAAGTTTGCAAAGTCAAACGCATCTTAGAACCAGGTTCCAGCAATATTACCCTATCGGTATTCACATCTGAGCATTATCGTGGGTGCTTAGTTTCCTGCGTAGTCCGCTTCCAGTCAGACACCTTAGTGGATTTAGTACAATAAAATTACTGGCATTTTTGTCACAGGGTTAATTTCTGGGTTGTCAATCAACTCTCCAGACACACCCAGTCCTGTGCTTAATTTAAACCTTCTCATGTTAAATTAGTAAAGCGAAGAGTTGGGAAACTCCGGTGAAACTCCGGGACTGTGCCGCAGCTGTAAAGGTAAGGCGAAAGCAGAACATAGACTTTTTTACTTACCAAGTCAGAATGCCAACCTGAACGGTGTCTTGAAGACACACTGAGTATCTACTACCTGCGTTGCACAGGGAAGGAGTTAAAATTTTGCTGTCCGGTTTTTCCTTATGTCCTGGCTTGTTTTATGATACACCTGCCCAAGATGGGATATTATCTCGCATCAGAATACCAGGTGGAATTTTGGATAGTAAACAGTGTCGTGCGATCGCAGATATAGCAGAGAATTATGGTGGTGGTTATGTGGATGTGACTAATCGCGCCAACCTGCAAATCCGCGAACTGCGTTCGGGAATAAATCCTCAAGTTCTCCAGCATTTACAAAATATAGGTATTGGTTCTCGTAACTTCGCCATTGACCACGTTCGGAATATTATGACCAGCCCCACTGCTGGTATTGATCCCCAAGAATTAATGGATACTCGTCCCTTAGTTCAAGGCTGGGACAATTATATCGCCGCACATCCAGAACTCTCAGGACTATCAGCCAAATTCAGTGTTTGCTTTGATGGTGGTGGTCAAGTTTCAGTGTGCGATCGCCTCAACGATATCATCTTTGCTGCCGTCTTAATCAAAGGTAGAGTTTACTTTCGGCTACATCTCAGCGTCGGTGTCAAGGGAAAACCACCCATTGATATGGGAATTGTATTATCACCAGAGCAATGTTTGCCAGTTTGCGGTTCCCTAGCGCAAGTTTATCTCAAATATACCGATCCTCAAACTCGGCGGAAGCTGCGTTTACGAGAACTATTAAATCATCTCGGTTGTGAAACTTACCTGCAAGAAGTTCAACAACATCTACCTTTTAAACTTACCCCTCATCCACAATTAAAAGAAACCAGTTATTTGAAATTATCTCCTCTCCCACTGGAAAAAACCGCAAACTCCAACTATTTCCACATAGGAATCCATCCCCAACGTCAATCAGATTTATTTTATATTGGTGTAGTTTTACCTTTAGGTAGGCTAGAAGGTCAGCAAATCCGGATTTTAGCTGATTTAGCCCAAAAATTTGGTAGCGGGACTCTCCGGCTGACTCCATGGCAAAACTTACTGATTACTGACATCCCTCAACCATGTCTAAGCGATATTAAGAATGAAATCACCGCTTTAAAATTAGATTTCTCACCTAGTAATATCAATAGTGCATTAGTTGCCTGTTCTGGTAATAAAGGTTGTGCCGCTTCCGCTACCGATACCAAAGCAGATGCTTTAGCCTTAGCAAAATATCTCCAAACTCATGTCAGTCTAAACCACCCAGTTAATATTCACTTTAGCGGCTGTGAAAAATCTTGCGCCCAGCATAGTAATAGTGATATTACCTTACTTGGAGTCACCCAAGAATCAGAAAATGGAGCTTTGGCAGCTTATCACATTTATGTGGGGGATAGCGTGCGTGGCGTAGCCATAGGTGACAGCAACCATAAATTTGGTCGCCAACTCTATCAATATGTCACCTTCGACAAACTTCCTAGATTGTTAGGGCAGATGTTACAACTGTATAAAATTCAATGCCAAAATCCTGATGAATCCTTTAGAGAATTTGTGAATCGATATGAGATTGTGCAATTACAGTCTTTCTTCTCCTCAGTGATTTAAAGTTATTTTTGAACACCATTTACCATTCACAATTGGCCCATGTCCGACTACATCCGAGACGCTAACGAAATTTACACTAAATCCTTTGCTATCATCAGATCCGAAGCCAACCTGGATATCTTGCCCCCAGATGTAGCAAAAGTTGCTGTTCGCCTCATCCACTCCTGTGGAATGACTGATATCGTCCATGACTTGGCATATTCATCAACGGCGGTGCAAGTGGGACGCGCAGCACTAGCAGCAGGTGCGCCGATTTTGTGTGATTGCCGTATGGTTGCCGAAGGTATTACTAGAAAGAGACTACCGAAAAACAACCAAGTTATTTGCACCCTCTATGATGTGGAAGTACCAGCCCTAGCTAAACGGTTGAATAACACCAGATCAGCTGCTGCGGTGGAATTATGGCGATTGCATTTAGAAGGGGCAATTGTCGCAATTGGCAATGCACCCACAGCACTATTTCGGTTACTTGAAATGCTAGAAGAAGGAATGCTGAAACCTGCATTGATTTTAGGTTTTCCCGTGGGATTTGTCGGTGCAGCAGAATCAAAAGCCGCATTAGCAGCAGATAGTAAAGGTATACCATATTTGACTTTACATGGTCGGCGTGGTGGCAGTGCGATCGCCGCAGCAGCCGTTAATGCCTTAGCAAAAGAGGAAGAATAATTATGCAAACCAAAGGCCGTCTCTATGGAATTGGTGTAGGGCCAGGTGATCCGGAACTATTAACATTGAAAGCACTGCGACTATTACAAGCTGCCCCAGTGGTAGCCTATCAATCCGCAGTCGATAAAGAAAGTATAGCGCGCGCGATCGTCTCCCAATATCTCACCGGGAATCAAATCGAAGTATTATTTCACCTCCCCCGCGCCTTAGAACCAGAAACGGCCAATTTGATTTATGACAAAGAAGTTGCACCAATAGCCGAACATCTAGCCGCCGGCAGGGATGTAGTCGTTTTGTGTGAAGGTGATCCGTTTTTTTACGGTTCATTTATGTATGTTTTCACACGGTTATCTGAACACTACCAAACGGAAGTTGTACCGGGAATTTCCTCACTCATGGCTTGTCCTGTAGCCTTGGGTGTACCCTTCACTTATTACAACGATATTATGACCGTTTTACCTGCTCCCATGCCAGCAGAAGAATTGATCACGCACTTACTAGCAACCGATGCGGCAGCGATTATGAAACTCGGTCGCCATTTCACCAAAGTGCGAGATGTTTTACATCAATTAGGTTTGGCATCACGGGCATTATATATTGAGAGGGCAACAACCACACAACAAAGAATAGTACCCCTCGATGAAGTTGATCCCAATCAAGTCCCTTATTTTTCCATGATTGTCATCCCCACCAAAAATCGACTATAGATAGGTTTAACAAAATTCTTGTCTACCACACGCTATGTAAATAGTAATTTTGTACTATTCTGTCTATAATTTTAAGTATATAGGCAAATTAAAAATTTGCTATGGTATTATGCTTGGTTGTATTCGCGGGTCTGAACTATGATAAATTGCCTAGACGCAGCTCGCTACTTTATTGCAAGGGCTTACGAGGACGGTATAGAAGCCGAAATGACCAACATGAAGGTTCAAAAGCTTCTCTACTATTCACAAAGCTTGTATTTAGCAGTATACGATCAGCCATTGTTTGACGAAGACATTCAAGCATGGCGATACGGGCCTGTCTGTCCTCCGGCTTACAGGTTTTACAGTGAATTTGAAGCGCAGCAGTTACCCATACCTAGTCAGGAATTGTTGTTACAAATTCCTCAAGATGACAAAAAGGTGCTAGAGGAAATTTGGGGATTTTTTGGTAGTTATCATGCTTATCGACTCAGTGATATGACTCACTTGGAGTTTCCTTGGAAAAAAGCACGGAAGGGTTTACCTCCAAATGCAAGTTCAACGGAACCGATTTTGCTGGAGGATATGAAGGCTATGGGTTATCAGAAACTTGATTTAATAGAACGGGACCATCCTGCTTTTCAATCTGTAATGTCTCAGGTTTTAGAAGACGCTTGTAATTCAGAATCTTCAAATCGCATTAACAAAGGAGAGGTGCGTGACTGGCTTAACTCCCTTCTCGATTGAAAAATCTGATAATTTCCAGCGTTCTTTTAAAAAATTGGCAAAGTTTCATGGTTCTAGTTTTGTTGAAGTGATGGTAGAAATTATAGAAAATTTGACTGAAGAGCAGTATCCTTATAACTCCCGTCAAGAACCTTTACCCTCAAAGATGCAACTAACAGAAGGATGGACATTTCACAAATTGGAACTACGCTTTACTAAGGGAGCTTCTGGACAAATCAGGTTAATGTATTTAGTGAATGTAACTACTTGTACCATCAGACTGGTTTGGATTTATAGTCATGAGCAATTTGCTAAACGCCCTGGGGAAAAAGATTTAAAGAGTGCGATCGCAGAAATATTAGACTGTTAGTGCAAAATTATCTGTGTTTATCTGTGTCTATCTGTGGTTTCATTTGAAAAGACATCAACTTTTGCAAAATATCTAATTAAATGATCACAAAGATTGTACCTGCCGTTGTGGTACTGGGTGAAAACAGTGTACCAGTAGCTCGCCAAATCATCAGCATATTCCCAGGGGCGACATTATACGGTTTGGCAGGACGTACATCTGGTGTTGATGTCACTTTTACTAATTTCGGTGACACAGTGCGCGAGTTGTTCGCAGAGGGAACACCCTTAATTGGTATTTGTGCAGCTGGTATACTGATCAGAACCATAGCACCAATGCTTTCCAATAAAAAACAGGAACCCCCGCTATTAGCCGTAGCGGAAGATGGTAGTGCTGTAGTTCCCCTCTTGGGTGGACTGAATGGCGTGAATGATTTGGCGCGACGCATTGCTGAGGTACTTGATGTTAAACCTGCAATTACCACCACCGGAGATATTCGTTTCCACACAGCCTTATTATCTCCCCCCCCTGGATATCATTTAGCCAACCCAGATGACGCGAAGAAATTTATTTCAGATTTATTAGCAGGGGCGCAAGTCAAGCTTGTAGGTACAGTACCTTGGTTGAGTAATAGTCAATTACCAATAAACTCCAACGGTGATTTAACTATCCAGATTACAGAACGCTTAGTAACTCCCGCACCCAACCGCCTTGTTTATCACCCAGGAACTATAGGAATTGCCATCAGTGATACTGTTGATGTAGCCTTAATACAACAGCTGTTAGCAGATGCCGAACTTAACCCCGCATCAGTAGCCGGAATATTTGCACCCATCAACATGGCGAATAATCCCAGTTTAAAAGCCATTTCTAACGCCTTTAAAGTACCTACACGCTTCTTTACCTCAGATAAGGTAGAAAATTTGACAGCACAAGGTTATAGCCCTGCTGAAGCCATAGCAATTACCGCCACTTCCTCATCTCCATTATCCTCCTCATCTCCTAATCTAGCGATCTCCATTGCCCCAGCACCCATCGACCCCACCACCATCGGTCAAGCACAGGGGCGGTTAGCAATTATTGGCACTGGGCCGGGTGGTTCAAAGTGGATGTCTCCAGAAGTAAAAGAAATACTCAAATCTGTAACTGACTTAGTGGGTTACAAAACATATATAAATTTAATTGGTTCCCTAGCTGATGGTAAACAAAGGCACGAGTCAGACAACCGTGAAGAACTTGCACGAGCCACAATGGCGCTGGATTTGGCAGCAGAGGGGCGATATGTCGCCGTAGTTTCTTCTGGTGATCCTGGGATATATGCAATGGCTGCGGCTGTATTTGAAGTATGCGATCAAAATCCCAAACCGGAATGGGAAAGTATAGATATTCATGTTGCACCAGGCATATCCGCAATGCAAGCGGCGGCTGCGGCCATTGGTGCGCCATTGGGACATGACTTTTGCGCCATTTCCCTGTCAGATATTTTAAAACCCTGGTCAATTATCGAACAAAGAATTGCAGGGGCTGCTGAAGCTGATTTTGCGATCGCCTTTTATAATCCTGTGTCCAAAGAGCGTACTTGGCAACTAGCAGCAGCGAAAAATATTTTGCTGCAATATAGAACACCAGAAACACCAGTAGTATTAGCAAGAAATCTTGGCAGACCAGGACAAATAGTGAAAGTCATCACGCTGAACGAATTAACAACAGATTCAGCCGATATGCGGACAGTGATTCTAGTTGGTTCCAGCCAAACCCGCACAATTCAGCGTAGTGATGGCAACATCTCAGTTTATACACCAAGAGGGTACACTACCCTAGCAGATCAGTAATATTTGTCGCAATTACAAATCTACCTGCACTTTGTACTTCCTTGTTAATTTGATTTTCATTCCTGGATACCGTCCCTAAGATTTGGTAGAATTTCTCTGTTTGGTTGTCTTGTTTGATAATCAAAAAATTCCCCGGATAATGGTGGGTTACGCTGCGCTTTAGCGGAGCGATGCCCCTTGGTCTATTTATACCCACCCTACAATTTTTGGTTGGTTAATTGTTCCCTAAGTGCGCGCGAGTAAGGGTGCTGCTGCTAGTAAAGTTTTAGTGTAGGGGTTCTGGGGATGAGAAAATATCTGCTTTGTTGTACCCAGTTCGACAATTTGCCCACTGTGCATGACTGCGATGCGATCGCACAAAAACCTGGCTAACCACAAATCATGAGTAATGAATAAGTAAGTTAACTCAAATTCTGCTTTTAGTTCTAACATTAAATCGAGAACTTGTGACTGCACACTAGCATCTAACATACTTACAGGTTCATCACAAATTAATAGTTGGGGACGAGTAATTAAAGCACGGGCGATCGCCACGCGTTGCTGTTGTCCTCCAGATAAATCAGATGGATAGCATTGATAATAAAGTTCTGGGGGTGTTAATCCCACTTTTTCCAACATCCATAAAACTTGTGATTTGGCTTTTTCTTTATCAGCTAAATTGTGGATAAATAAGGGATCAGCAATACTTTGTCCCACTGTCATTACCGGATTAAGACAAGCATGAGGATCTTGGAAAATCATTTGCATTTGTCGCCGAGAAGCCCGAATTTCTGGGCGGGATAATGTTGTTAAATCCTGTCCTAAAAATTCTACTTTGCCCGCAGTGGGAGGAATGAGTTGTAATATTGTCCTGGACAGGGTACTTTTACCACAACCTGACTCTCCCACTAATCCTAAAATTTCTCCTTGATAAAGTTCTAGGTTAATTCCATCTACAGCTTTAATTATTTCCCCTGGTTTTTTTAATAGTCTGGCAATAAAATTGGGTTCTATAGTGTAGTGCTGTTGTAATTCTTTAATCCGCAATATTGGTGATAGGGAAGTGGGTTGTTTGGTTGTGTCATCTACTGCTTGAATATGCAAAGCTGCTTTTAATAGCGATCGCGTGTATTCATGTTGAGGTTGTTTAAATACCGTTTCAGTAGCACCCATTTCTACCATTTTGCCCTGATACATCACACCGATGCGATCGCAATACTCACCCACCATTGCCAAATCATGAGAAATTAATAGCAGCGCCATATTTTCCTCACTACATAAACGGGTTAATTCTTGTAAAATCTGCGCCGAGACAGTGACATCTAAACTAGTGGTAGGTTCATCAGCCACAATTAACTTGGGGTTGAGAAGTAAAGCCAAAGCTATGGCTACCCGTTGACGCATTCCGCCGCTAAACTCATGAGGATACTGATCCCAGCGACTGGCGGGAATCTTGACTTTTTCTAAAGTGGCGATCGCTTGTGCTTTAGCTTCCTTGGCTGATAACTTAGGTGAATGAGCTTGGAGAGTTTCCACACAGTGCTGACCAATCGTCATCAAAGGATCAAGCCGTGTCATGGGATCTTGAAAAATTAAGGCTATCGCCTCCCCCCGAAATTTCCGCAACTGATCAGGAATCAAATCAAACACCGATTTTCCCTGAAACGTCACCCGCCCCTCAACGCGACTATCAGCAGGTAACAAGCCCATTGCAGCCCTTCCCAGAGTCGATTTACCACAACCAGACTCACCCACCAAACCCATTCTTTCCCCAGGTTGCAAAATCAAAGATACATCATCTACCGCCCAAGTTAACCCTTCCCCCTGACGCTGAGGATAAGCCACACGCAGATTTTCAATAGAAAATAAAGCTTCACTCATATATATATTATTAGTTTGCTAATATCTGGGATCATAAAATACAGAACCTCACCTCCAACCCCTCTGGTTATCTCTTTGGGAGAAGGAGAGGGGAGAGTTTGACGCAAGTTCAAAGCAGGGTGAGTTGAAAAACGAGATTTACATCTTATTTCATTTATTTTACAAATTGTCTCCCAACGCCTTTCTGATGATTTCAGTATCCAATTCTAATAATTCTGCTATCTCTTGAATGCTGAATCCCCGTTGCACAAGTTTGGGCAAAATATTTAATTTGGCTTTTAACTCGCCTTTTTGCTCACCTTCTTGTTCACCTTCTTCTTTTGCTTCTTGATAAACTCTAGTTTCTTTCAGCAAGTTTAAATTCAGCATAGCTTCTATTTCCTCGCGGCTTAAATTAGGAAACTTATAGACAACGATAGTCTCTATAAATTCTATAACTTTTTTTTGGATGAAAGTATCTGTCAATTCCTCCCTACATTGGTTCAGGAGAGTTTTAGCGAGTTCCTCAGCTTTGATATTACTCTCTACAACTAAGCGGATAATTCCTAATCCTAGAGAATTATTTGGTAAATCTTCCAGTTCCTCCAGGTAAAACCGCCGCAGATGAGGTTCTAGCAACGAACGATAACGTAGGGGATAGTTACGTTCATTGCTGCGTTTGTCATAGATAACTATTGCAAACCAGTTAGGGTTAGGTGGTTGATATTGGGTGAAATAAAGGAAAATACTGGTAAACAGTCGATCATAAAATTCATCATCTTTGTAAAACTGAATTTCTACAAAATACAGTGGTTGATTATGGAATGCTTCCAGAGGGGAAAATAAACCATCTAAGCGAAAGCTTTTTTGTTTAATTTCTGGCGAAGTAAACTGATAAGTATCGGGATCAGTATCAGGCTTACCAATAATTTCAAAGAAAATATGGGGAAACTCCTGAAATATTTCGTAGAAAATCGCATCTGTTTTCATAATTAAGAATTATGAGGATATGCCCAGATTTTACCTTTTAACCCATTCCCCATTTTTCAACTTGTTACAAAAATAACTGTCAATTGTCAGATGAATATGAGATGATGTCAGAAATAGAGCAAAACGTCAAGATATGGTTATGTTTCCTCCTCTGGTGGTGGTTCCAGAATAGCTGTACAGTATTGAATGAGAGTAGTCAGGCGATCGCTCATCGTCTTTAGCCTCTCTTCAGCAGTGGATGCTTGCCGCGATCCTTGGAAAAACATGACATCAATTTCTAACAAACGCAGCTGCTTACTGATTTCCGTCCGATAGGATAATACCCGCGAATCCCCATCAGGTAAAGGGACAATCTCCTGGCGAAACAGTTGCTGCAACGAAGTTACACCCTTGCGTAGTTGACGCGCATCTACTGGAATAACCGTGGTATCAAAGCGTACTTGCTCTAGCAGATTTGCTAGAGTCTGATATTTCTCAAGATTTAGAGACATTCAGTCTTAGTTAAGATAGTATTAATTTCAAGAAAATTATCTTTGAGGATAAACTTTCTTAACTTATTATTAAAAACCATAAACCTCAAGTTACGCTTTGAGGCTTTATTTGCCATAAATCTATTTTCTAACATAAGATTTTTGAATCGCTGTATGGATAATTACCCAAGTTAACTCAAAAATCACTCTCATTTTGGCAACTAGCATTTTCTGTAAACGATGCTATGTCTTGCCTTTACTCATCTCCAACTCACCTACCCATCACCTTTAAACCGTAATTGTATGAGCAGCATACTTGTAAATTCCACAACCGAACTCGCCCTTCCGGATTGGCTTCATAAATGTTTAAGAGAGTCATCAGCATACAAAGGCGAAGAAGATCGAAAATATAGCGATGCAGTCTTAATTGGTAAAGCATTTGAATTTGCCTATCAACTGCATGAGGGACAGTATCGCAAATCAGGAGAACTGTATATTAGTCATCCTGTGGCTGTGGCTGGATTGCTGCGAGATTTAGGGGGCAGTCCTGCTATGATAGCAGCTGGATTTCTTCATGATGTAGTTGAAGATACAGATGTCACCAGCGACGATATAGAAGCCCACTTTGGAGCCGAAGTCCGCCAATTGGTGGAAGGTGTCACCAAGCTTTCTAAAATAAATTTCACCAGTAAAACCGAAAGCCAAGCGGAAAACTTCCGGCGGATGTTTTTGGCTATGGCGCAAGATATCCGGGTAATTGTGGTGAAACTGGCAGACCGTTTGCATAATATGCGAACTTTACAATATATGTCAGAATCTAGCCGTCGCCGTAGCGCTCAAGAAACCAGAGATATTTTTGCCCCTTTAGCAAATCGCCTGGGAATGTGGCGGATTAAATGGGAACTGGAAGATTTGTCCTTTAAATACCTGGAACCTGACGCGTATCGCCAAATGCAGGATCATGTTTCCGAAAAACGGACAGCGCGGGAAGAAAAATTGGCGAAAGCTACAGAGATGCTGCGGGAACGTTTGCAGCAAGCCGGGATTGACTGTCAGGATATCAGTGGTCGTCCTAAGCACCTGTATAGCATTTATCAAAAAATGCAAAAGCAGCAAAAAGAATTTCATGAAATTTACGATTTGGCAGCTTTGCGAATTATTGTCCAGAGTAATGAGGAATGTTATCGGGCTTTGGCAGTAGTTCATGATGCTTTTCGCCCCATTCCCTCTCGATTTAAGGATTATATTGGATTGCCTAAGCCTAACCGTTACCAGTCGTTGCATACAGGGGTAATTGGGCTGACTGGCCGTCCTTTGGAAATCCAAATTCGCACTGTAGAAATGCATCATGTGGCAGAATATGGGATTGCAGCCCATTGGAAGTATAAAGAAACAGGTGGTTCTACTAGTCAGTTGACCAGCTCTGATGAAAAATTTACTTGGTTAAGGCATCTGCTGGAATGGCAAAGTGATCTCAAGGATGCTCAAGAATATCTTGATAGTGTCAAAGACAATTTATTTGAAGATGATGTCTATGTCTTCACCCCAAAGGGGGATGTTGTTCCTCTGAGTCCCGGTGCTACCTGTATAGATTTTGCTTATCATATTCATACAGAAGTGGGCAACCATTGTGCAGGGGCGCGGGTGAATGGTCGTATGGTTCCTTTATCTACCCGGCTGCAAAATGGCGCAATTGTGGAGATTATTACTCAAAAGAACAGCCATCCCAGTTTAGATTGGTTGAATTTTGCCAGGAGTTCAGCAGCGAAGTATCGGATTAAACAATGGTACAAGCGATCGCGCCGGGATGAAAATGTGGCTCGTGGACGGGAGTTATTAGAAAAGGAACTGGGTAAAACAGGTTTTGATAACTTGCTGAAATCAGAAGCGATGCATATCGTGGCGGAAAAGTGTAACTACCACAGCACGGAAGATTTACTTGCAGGTTTAGGTTACGGTGAAATTACTCTCAATCTGGTATTAAATCGCTGGCGAGAAGTAGCTAAAGGACAACAACCGGCTAATGTGATTCCTTTATTTCCCGGTAAAGAATTACCAACTACATCCAAAACTGTCCGTGATGCGCCTCCCCACAGCACACGTCCTTGTGATTCACCGATTATTGGTGTAGAAGGATTGGTATATCACATCGCTGGCTGTTGTACTGCTATCCCTGGTGAACCAATTATTGGTGTAGTGACACGGGGTAGGGGAATTTCTGTCCATCGTCAAGGTTGCAGTAATCTAGAAGCTGTGGAGTATGAGCGTTTAGTACCCGTGAGTTGGAACTCAGCCACGGAAAATATTAGCCGTCCCCAGACTTACCCGGTGAATGTGCAAATCGAAGCCCTTGACCGTGTGGGAGTATTAAAGGATATTTTATCCCGGTTGAGTGACCAGGGAATTAATGTGCGTCATGCACAGGTGAAAACTTCTCTGGGTCAACCTGCGTTGATTGATTTAGGAATAGATATACGCGATCGCCTGCAACTAGAGCAAGTGTTTACTCAAATTAAAAAAATGAGCGACATTTTAAATATCCGTCGTCTCGGTCAAATCGACGAATAATAGTTTTTTCAATCATGTCCATGTGACCAGTTGTAAAACCCGGAAATCAGCAAAATGAAGCTTTTAACTCCCCTCCTCTCTGACAGTAAGAGGTTGGAGGTGGGGTGAAAAAACCGATGGTGACATCCTCGTACTGGGTTGTTAAGGTTCTGTAAAGAGATGACCAGCATTTATACGGACTTGTCATCTTACACACAATCTTCTATTTCATGGTTTTAGCGTTTCATTTGAAGATAAACTAGCTAAAAACTGACTCGGTGTAACAATCAAGATATCCCGAAAAGGATGCAGTTCTAATAAGTCTTTATCTCCTGTGATAATATGAGTAGCATTTCCAGAAATGGCTAATTCTAAGAATTTATTATCTTTAGGATCTCGACAAATATCTATTGTTTGATTAATTGTGATTAATTCTGTTTCTCTGGCTAAACTGGCTAAAAAGTCTTCACGAATTTCTCTCGATAGATAGCGATCAAATTTTTGACGACTGAGTACATCTATTAATTCTGATAAAATTTCTGCTGAAATTAAAATTAATCCGTTTTGTTTGGCTTCTCTAAAAGCCTGCATTGTAGTAGATTTAGAGAAAATTAAGGCGCTGACAATTACATTTGTATCAACTACTATACGGTTAGTTCCCATCATTGAGAATTGATTCTAAAACCTCTGGGGTAATTCCGTTACTAATGGCTTGTTGACTCGCTTCTTCCATGATATCTAAGAGTGATTTTTGACTGACTGCTTTTTGCAGCATTATATTCAAAAATATTTGGATTTTTTGCTGTTTTTCTGGTTCTGCTTCTCGGTACACTTTGGCAATTTCTGGGTCAACTTGAATGGTAATGTTTTCCATAATAATTTACAAATTAATTAGTCTATGTTTATTATAGAACTTACGCACCAACTATAGAATAAGGTATCGCTAAAGTGAAAGCTCCACTTTAAGCGTAGCTATGCCGTAGGCTTTACGCGTAGCGTGCGCGCAGCGCATACCGCAGAGACAGAGAGAACACAGAGGAATAAGGGTTTGAGAGAGTTTTTGCGTAAGTCCTACATATAGCAATTGCCAGGTTAACATTTGTTCTGCTTCAGAGGATAACAAGAGCGGTTGGGGTAATTCAGCGTAAATTTATAGATTGCAACATTTTTTCTCGCTTCTTGCGAGCAATTTCTTGTAAATCAACGGTTCTATCAGTCTCATCCACAATTTCACCAGTAATGACTTCCAGCACATCTTCCAAAGTCACAACACCAGCCACACCCCCATATTCATCAACTACCACAGCCAAATGCTCACGGGCGGCTATAAAATCTTTCATCAACTTATCGGCTCGAATTATTTCAGGTACAAAGTGAACTTTTCGAGCTAAATTAGCCATGATTTCCTCGTTGTTTCCTTCGACCATTGCTGTCAGTAAATTCTGCTTTAAAGCAAATCCAATTACTTCATCAATAGACTCATCAATTACCAGAATCCGGGTATGTTGGGAAGCAATAATATCTCTTTTGGCTTCTTCAAGGGTGAGATGACCGCGTATATATGTCAGGATGATCCGTGGTGTCATCAAGTCTGCTGCTGTCACATCATTTAATCTAAACACCCGTTGAATCATTTCTGCTTCATCGCTTTGAATAATTCCCTCTTGTTGACCAATATTTGCTAGCAGCTTAATTTCCGCTTCATTTGTTGTTGGTCGTTTTTTGCTTTTAAAAAAACGTGCAGTCAAATTTTCAATAATCCAAACTACGGGTGCAAAAACTATAGAAAGTCCAGTGACAGGTAAAGCCCCCAACATGGCTATTTGTTCAGAATAGCGTTCTCCAATTGTCTTAGGAATGATTTCTCCAAAGATGATAATCAAGAAGGTAAATATTCCGGAAAATATCCCTAGCCAAGTAGCTCCTAATACTTTAGTAGCAACACTACCTGTAAGAATACTGCCAACGATATTAAAGATATTATTCAGAATGACAATAGTTGCAATCGGTCGATTCATATTTTCTCGAATCGCCAAAAGTGCAACTGCTGCACGGTTATTTGATTGTGCTAACTGTCTAACTCTGATGGGAGAAACAGAAAACAGCGCTGTTTCTGTACATGAACAAAGCGCTGAACCTAAAAGAACAATCAATACAATGATTACAAGCTCTAACATAAAGTGTCCCAAGTATGGGAATAAAATTTTGAACGAGTACGGCAATGAGGGACTGATAGAACCGATAAAAATCTTATCCTATTATCGGCTATTTTGTGCTGGTTTATGGCAATTCCCATGCAAGTGAGGTACAAGCAGTAATAATTAAACGCAGATGGACGCAGATAAACGCAGATAAATTTGTAGTTTGTTTTCGGCAATTTAATAAAAATGGAATGGCTTTATTTTAGCAATATCCGGTAACAACGGACTATGGCAACCGCCAAGGACGTTAGGAAATAAACTGGTTATAAAAGTTAGCCCCACTCCCTACTCCCCAGCTATAAAGCTATGCTTGAGGAGTGCATCTGTTTATTTGGTCAATTCTCATGCAACAAATATTTCCTGGGGAAGTATTCGCCGATACTGCGGATTTCGATGATGGTATTCGCCAACTTTTACCCCGATATGATGAAATGTTGGAGGTAATTATTCGCTGTCTTCCTACTACAGCTGGGCGTATTTTAGAACTGGGGTGCGGTACTGGGGAACTGACTATGAAAATCTGCCAACGCTGTCCCGATGCAGAAATCGTTGCTCTGGATTACTCACCGCGAATGTTAAAATTTGCTGGTGATAAAATCACAGATGCTGGATATCAAGAACGGTGGACTGGGATACAAGCGGACTTTGGGGAGTGGGCAGAAAATCCCCAGAATTTGGATATTGGTAGTGAATTTGATGCTTGTGTTTCGTCTTTGGCTATTCACCATCTTGATGATTCAATGAAGCTCAAGTTATTTCAGCGCATTGCAGGGACTCTTAGTCTTGGTGGTTATTTTGGGAATGCTGACCCGATATTGGCAGAATCACCTACCTTAGCCGCAGTTTATCAAACAGCACGAGAAGAATGGACTACCCAACAGGGAAATGATTTAGCTCAGGTAAGGGCTAAACGGGGTAGTAGCACTCAGCAAGGATACTCTAGCCAAGACCAACTCGCTACTGTAGATACACAATTACAAATGCTGACTAAATCTGGTTTTCAGACTGTAGCCGTACCTTGGAAATATTATAATTTGGCTGTGTTTGCTGCTTGGGTGTAGAAACTGGATTTTTCGGGACGCGATTTATCGCGTCTTTTTATAAAGCATCCCAGGCGGTTCCTTTGTAGCCATAATCAAAAATTTCTGGATGCAAAATTTCTGCTAATATTTCTAAAGAATCTGCTAGTCTGGGGCCTGGACGATTGAAGAAGGCATTACCATCAGTAATATAAACTCTGCCACTTTGGACAGCGTGAAGTTTTTGCCAGTCTCGATGTTGGGTGAATAATTCGGCTTCTTGACGAGTGCGATTTAAGTCGAAGCCACAGGGCATAAAGACGATGATATCTGGATTGCTGTTTAAGAGGTTTTCCCAGGAGATGGTTGTGGAAGGCTGACCTATAACGCTAAATTTGGATTGACCGCCGGCTAAGTTAACTAGTTCGGGAATCCAATTAGCAGCAGTCATTAAAGGATCTGTCCACTCAATACAGGCTACTGTGGGTACTTCTGTTAAGGAAAGCCCCTGGAGTTTTCGCTGACAAATTTTGACGCGAGCTTCTAAATTCTCTAAAACATGAAGTGAGTCTACAGCAAAGATATTACCTACTCGCTCAATATCTTGCCACACATCTTTGAGAATATTCGGTTGTAAGGAAATAATTTGCGGTGAACTGTGGAGGAGAGTAGCAAGAGCTTTTTCGACATCTGCAAGACTGACTGCACATACATCACACTGGTCTTGGGTAATTATGTGAGTGGGTTGTAATTTCTCTAATATATCTGTTTTGATTTCATAGATACTTAAAGCGGATTGCAACAATTTGTTGACATCATGATGAATTTCACTGCTGGGTTGATCAGAGTTTAGGCGTGCTTGGGTACAAATAGGAAGTTTTTGGATTTCTGGAGGGTAGTCACATTCGTGCGATCGCCCGACAATTGCATGGGATAATCCTAGTACCGCTAAAATCTCAGTACCACTGGGAATCAAAGATACAATCCTCACACTGTTATTTGCCATTGAACTATCTCCAGAACATCTGCTATGCTTTCAATTCTGACAAACTTTCAGGATGAGGGTATCTTTCTCTAGGTGAATGCTCGGCGGCTTTGGTTGTTACTATTGAATCAGCAATTAGGGATCAATTTGAGATGATTCCAACGCGCCACTACGAATCATCATTTGTGGCCAAATTAATATAAAAAATCCCATCCATGTTAAAACGGGTAGGGCAACAATCACCGTTAGCCAAATAGTTTTAAATATCACCCAACTACTCGTAATTAATGTTATGCCTGTGAGCAGTATAGACCAGGGCTGACACCACCAAGGTTTGTAGTGCCAAGGGCTGAGAGGTTTTTCTGGGGACATGGGTAATTAACTAATGGGGTATGGGGATGGCGATCGCACTAGATTTATATATGAATATCTTTAGGAAAGTTCGATAATTTCACGAACTAGAGTCGCTAATTTTTCTGCACTATCAGGAACTGCGATCGCCTTGGCATTTTCAGCCATTTTCGCTAATTCTGTGGGTGATTGCAATAACTTTAACACCTGAGTTTGTAATATCTCCGTTGTTAACTCCGATTGCTGGAAAGTTAAGGCTGCACCAGCTTGAGTAAATACATCTGCATTGTAAGCTTGATGGTTTTCCGCCGCAAAGGGATAAGGAATCAAGATGGCTGGCGTACCACATACTCCTAATTCTGTCAAGCTACCAGCACCAGCGCGACTAATGGCTAAGTTGGCTCGTCTTAATAATGCCGCCATATTGTCGTAAAAGGGTAAAGATATGTATTGTGAATGCTGGAGGCTTTCTGCTTCTGGATCGCGATCGCCTGTTAAATGTACCACATAAGCACCTGTATCAAACCAAGCAGCAGCCGACTCGCGGACTAACTTATTCACCGCTACCGCACCCTGACTACCGCCAAACACTACAATTAGAGGAACACCATCAGGAATGGGTAAATCTAATGATGTATTTAGTCCTTGATCCAGGAATTGACTCCGCACGGGAGTACCGACATAAGCATTTTTACCACGAGGTAAATACTGACTAGCTTCAGCAAATCCTAAAGCCACCACACTGCACCAAGGGCCAAAAAATCGCGTGACTTTACCCGGTAAGGCGTTGGATTCATGAAAAATTACAGGTAAACCCAGGGAACGCGCCGCAATCACACTCGGTCCAGCAATATAACCGCCAGTGGTGACTAAACCTTGAAAATTACCTGCTTTGAGAATCCGTCTAACTTCCAAAATCCCGGACATCAGGCGCAGCAAGATCCGCAACGTGGAAAATCCAAATCCTTGCTGAAACCCTTCGACTGCAATAGTATTCAAAGGATACTGTGTGGGGACAAGTTGAGTTTCTAAACGATTGGGTACACCCAGCCATTGAATTTCGTAATCTGGTAATTTCTCCGCCAGAGCGATCGCCGGAAACAAGTGTCCACCAGTCCCACTAGCAGCTATTAATAATTTTATCGGTGTGTTTGCCATCAAAACTCTACCGTTTAGCGGTTAGCTTATCTAAGATAAAACAATTTCCTGACGTTCTCTAATTAAATCAGTAAACTCTTTCCAAATGACTAAAATGACTCCTTTGTTACTGAAACACCAACAGAAATTCCCTCATACTGTCTGGTTTATTTTATCTTTGCTGATACTAGGTGTAACTAGTAACTGGCAAACAGCCCAAGCCACCACACAGCCATCAGTATCTCCTGAAGTTCAAGATGCTCAGATGTCTTTAAGACAACGCCTGCGTCAATCTCGAACCACCACAGAAATAGCTCAAACCGCACCTAAACAGGTCGTTGTCCCTGGGGATTCATCTACCCAGTTAAAAAATCTTTTAACACAAATGGATACAGCCGCCAGTCAAGGGAATATTCAAGGCGTGATGCAATTATACAGCCCTAGCTTCACCAGTGGAGATGGATTAAATTTTCAATCTCTACAACAATCCTTAATGGGATTATGGGAAAGATATCCGCAGTTAAGATATAGTACACAGTTGCAAAGTTGGAAAGCCGAAGGCAACAGCATGATTGCTGAAACTGTAACTACTATAACTGGCTTACCTTCTGCTAGTAGCAATGATATGGCGCTCAATGCCACAATTACATCCCGGCAAAGAATTGAAGGAGGTAAAATTGTCCATCAAGAGATTTTATCAGAACGTAGCGTTCTCACCTCTGGGAATCAGCCACCCCAAGTTGATGTCAATTTACCGCAACAAGTTAAAGTAGGGCAGATGTATAATTTTGATGCCATTGTCCAAGAACCTCTAGGTGATGATTTCTTGTTAGGGTCTGCATTACAGGAACCAGTTGAAGCTAGTAGATACCTGAATCCCACTTCTGTAGATTTAGAATTACTCAACGCTGGTGGACTTTTTAAAGTGGGACAAGCCCCTCCTACCCCCGGTAATCATTGGATTTCTGCGGTGATTCTCCGGGGTAATGGAGTAACTATGGTGACTCAGCGTCTGCGGGTTGTCCAGTAGGATTAGCCAGAGCGGTAGGGAGCAGAGGATAATAAATTGGACTTATCTAACATCTTGCACTAAGCCCTGGCGATTAAAATATTGCTAACGCAACGCCAAGGGCGAACGCGGCTATACAAACTAAGTCCGCCTACGCGGACTCAGGAAAAAATAAGGGTTTTGAACCCACGTAGGTGGCCTTCCCTACGGGAAGACGCTTCGCGTCACGCCTGTGTAGCAGTGACTGACCGTCACCTGGTGCAAGATATGAGTTATTGTTCTTCCTTTCTCCTCCCTTCCCGTGTTATTTAGGTGTTGTTGAAGTTGAACTCCGAAGTGATGATTTCTCTAGAAAATAAAATTATTCTGATTACTGGTGCGAGTAGTGGTATTGGGACTGCTTGCGCCCAGACTTTGGCGGGTGCGGGTGCAAAATTGATTTTAGTGGCGCGACGCTGGGAACGTTTGCAAGCATTAGGGGATAAACTTAACAAGGAGTTTGGAATTGAGACTCATTTATTACAGTTAGATGTGCGCGATCGCCAGGCGGTTGCATCTACCATTTCTAGCTTACCCCCTGCTTGGTCTGATATCGATATTCTGATTAATAATGCTGGTTTGAGTCGGGGTTTAGATAAACTCCATGAAGGAGACTTGCAAGACTGGGAGGAAATGATTGATACCAATATCAAAGGGTTGCTTTACCTCACCCGTTATATCATTCCGGGAATGGTGAAACGCGATCGCGGTCATATAGTCAATTTAGGTTCCATTGCTGGACATCAAACCTATCCCGGTGGTAACGTTTATTGCGCTACTAAAGCGGCTGTTAAAGCCATTTCCGAAGGTTTAAAACAAGACTTGTTAGGAACTCCTGTTAGAGTCACATCAGTTGATCCGGGATTAGTAGAAACGGAATTTAGTAACGTCCGCTTTCATGGGGATGATAACCGCGCCGACAAAGTATATCAAGGACTTACCCCACTTACCGCCGCAGATGTCGCCGATGTGATCTTTTTCTGCGTCACGCGATCGCCCCACGTTAATATTAATCAAATCATCCTCATGCCAGTGGATCAAGCCAGCGCCACCCTAGTACATCGACAAACTAAAAATCATTAAATCATCAGCAAACTGTGTGTGCTGATACAATATTTTCCCAACAAACATTATAAGCTACTGAAACCCTTTACTTATACCCTTATGGCGGATTTATCCGCTAAATAAGCACCAGAGCGACGGGGATAACTAATTTCCTTCGCCCTGGTGATTTACTTAAATAAACAGAGAATTTTCCTAACCCTAATATCTTGAGTTACTGCTTATCTAAATTTTCACCGTATTTACTATTATTCTGTTGAGATAATTCCCGGATACTTTCTTCCGAATCCGGTGATAGACCTGATGGTAAATTGCCATAACGGACGTGTAAATCTCTCTGAGGAAAAGGAATTTTGATCTGATACTTTCTAAATAATTCCTCAATGCGGAAATACACATTGCTTTTAATTAAATATTGTCTACTAGGAGTAGAAGTCCAAACCATCAGTACAAAATTCAGCGAACTATCACCAAACCCAATAAACAAGATATTGGGTACAGGATTTGCTAAAACTCCCGCTTGACTTTCAACAGCTTCTAATAACGCTTTCTTCACCAAATTAATATCCGAACCATAGGCGACCCCAACGGGAATACGCAATCGTGAAACCGGATTCTGATAACTCCAATTAACTACCTTATCTTCCAAAAATCGGGAATTAGGTACAATAATAGAAATTTCATCCAAGGTTCTTAACAAAGTGCTGCGACCACCAATCCTTTCCACAGTTCCTTCAGTATCACCAACTTGCACAAAATCCCCTACCTGAATGGGACGTTCAAACAACAAAATCACACCACTACCAAAGTTTTTCGCAATATCTTGAAACCCAAAACCAATCCCCACCCCCAAAGCACTGGCTAAAATTGTCAGAGAACTTAAATCTAGTCCCCCCACCTGTAATAAGACAATTGATCCGACAATAATAATTGTGTATTTAGTAATAACTGCAATAGCTTCTTGAGCGCCCCTATCTATTCCTGTAAATTGTAAAATTCGACTTCTTAATATATTAGTTACAGCACCAGCTACAATCATTAACCCTAACATTAATCCTAACAAGAAAAATAGATAAATAATTGAATATTGACTTGCGCCTAAAGTGAATATGGGAGATGTCAAAGTTTGCACTAATTGATTAGCCAGACGGTAACTCCAAATTCGACTAATAGGTAATAAATTCGTAATGTACAAAATCGCGCTTACCCATAGCCAAATCCGCGCCCCCAGCAGCGTAAAATTGAATAATAAATTCAAAGCTGTAGATGAACTAGAATCTATTTCTACCTCTTCAGGGGATGGTGGTAAGCGTTTTACAACCTCCTGGCGACAACGTTTCCATAGCCATCCTAAAACCTGGTGAAAGATAAATGCAATGAACAACAGAACAATACCCAAAAGTAGAGATTTCTGAATAAATTCAGCACTGCGTTCTCTCCGAGCTTGGTTTAATACATCATCCAATTCTGTCACCCATTGTTCTGCTTGTTCTTGGAGGGTGTTATTATTAACCACATCAGCCTGAGTCACAGTCAGCAGATATTGTTGATTAATTATAATTGTGGGAGATTTATTTAGTTCCTCAATCTCTACTTCTACTGGTTTCTGAGATAAAACTATTTGACGTAAACGCAAGTTAATCAATTCGGCTCGCTCTTGGGCTGAAAATTGTTCAGTTTTACCCACTTCAAATACCGTACGACCGTCAATACTCACAGATGCTGTCTCTGTTGCTAAAACAGGCGCAATTATCAAAAGTAGGGTGAGAAGAAATGGGATGATAATTTTGATTATCCATAAATCAATGAAATTGGATAATTGTCTATAGCGTTTCCTAATCATAGAATTTATTCCCTAATTACAGATGTTTCAGTAAATATCGCTAATGATAAAAATCAACTCATTATGTAACTGCAAGCCATATTTATAGCACTTTTTCCTGATTTGTTGGTGTATTTTGCAGTTAATTGGCGGATAAGCTGACTTATTTACAACATCCTCGATTTTAAGTCGATTAACATCATTTTATATTTAGGACTTACGCACAAGTTACGGAATAATGAAGGAACCACAGAGACGCAGAGAACACAGAGGAATCAGAGTTTGAAGGTTTTTTGCGTAAGTCTGATATTTCTTTAGTTGAGCTACTTAACAGAGGTTGAGGGATACGCTAACATATACCTTAGTGTAAGTAAACCAGCATGAATAATTCCAGGTTGCTAGTAAGGACTAATCTCTATATTTTTGCATTGCTTGACATAGTTAAGTTTATTCTCGCTAACTTACTTAGCATCTCTAGAATTAGTATTCAGGAACAACTAGCGATCGCACTTGATATATGAATGATATCATGCAGAAATGTTTACTGCCGCCCACTCAACTTTAACTAATACTTAAATGTTTAATAATTGGAAAATTAGAACTAAGATAGCAGCAGTTTTTTCTTTGAGTTTAGCAATTTTAATCACTATTGGCTTGATATCCTATTACAGCACCAATCAACTTATAGCAGCTTCTTTAAAAGAAAAACATACCTATGAAGTTTTAAGTCAATTAGAGGAACTGGAAACGCAAATTATATACGCAGAAACTGGCCAACGGGGCTATGTTATTACGGGAGAACAGCGCTATCTGGAACCTTTGATTAATGCTGAGAAAGCCCTGGAAAAATCTTTGAACCAATTGGATTTATTAATAGTTGATAATCTGGAACAACAGGTCCGATTGGATAAGTTACCCCCACTGATTAACCGAAAAATAGCTATGATGAAAAATTTCATCGATATCCGAGACAATCAAAGCTGGGAATTGGTTCAAAAGGCTATACTCACCGATCAGGGTAAGGATTTAATGGACGAAATCCAAACCATTATTGAGGAAATGGAAAATACAGAGAATTTACTGCTACAAGATCGTTGTCGGAAAGCAGAATTAGCGGGGAAAAGAACTATTAATAGTATCACTTATAGTATTCCCCTAGTTTCTGTAATTCTAACTTTAATTGGATGGTTATTAACAAGGCATATATCAGTACCATTAACACAACTTTCTCAAACTGCGGAAAATATTGCTGAGGGGAATTTATCTATAAGTTTACCCAAGAGCGATCGCCTCGATGAAATTGGTGTTTTGACCCGAACTTTCAATCAAATGATTGTAAATTTGCAAAATATTACCCAAAAAAACAATGAGCAAAATTGGTTCAATTCTAATTTAGCTAATTTCACCCAAATGCTGCAAGGTCAGAGCAGTTTAGCAAATGTCTCTCGGATGATTTTATCAAATCTCACACCATTAGTTAAAGCTCAACAAGGGGTGTTTTATTTAATGACTGAGGTAGAAAATCAACCAGTTTTAAAGCTATTAAGTAGTTATGCTCACCAAGAACGTAAGCATTTAGCTAATCAATTTTATTTAGGTGAGGGTTTAGTTGGACAATGTGCGTTAGAAAAACAAAGCATTCTTTTAACTGAAGTCCCACAGGACTATACCCAGATTTCGTCTGGCCTTGGTGCAACTTTACCATTAAATATTATAGTATTACCTGTTTTATTTGAATCTGATGTGATCGCTGTCATTGAACTAGCTACTTTGCACAAATTTAGTAATATGCATTTAAAGTTTTTAGAACAACTAAGCGAAATCATTGGTATATTTATTAATAATATTGCTGCTAACACCCAAACCCAAGATTTACTTCAGGAGTCTCAAAATTTAACTCACAAATTACAACTCCAGCAAGAAGAACTTAAACAAACAAATCACAGTTTAGAACAGCAAACACAAGAACTAGAAAAATCTCAATTACTTCTGAAGGAACAACAGGAAGAGTTGAAGCAATCTAATGAAGAATTACAACAGCTAAATGAGGAACTAGAAGAAAAAGCCGAATTATTAGAGGTGCAAAATAGAGCAGTTGCTCGTAAAAATGATGAGGTTGAACAAGCCAGAAAGTCTCTAGAGGAAAAAGCCGAACAGTTAGCATTATCTTCTAAATACAAATCCGAATTTCTGGCTAATATGTCCCATGAATTACGAACACCATTGAATAGTTTATTAATTTTAGCTAGATTATTGGCAGATAATCCTGAAGGTCAGTTAACAGAAAAACAAGTAGAATATAGCCAGACTATTTATGCTGCGGGAACGGATTTACTGGAATTAATTAATGATATTTTAGATTTAGCTAAAATTGAATCGGGTAATTTTTCTATAGATATTGAAAAAATTCATTTGAGAGATTTACAAACATCTATTAATAGAAGTTTTGTCCAATTTGCTGAGGATAAAGGCATTAGTTTTACAGTTGATTTAGCTGATGATTTACCAGAGGTAATTTATCACGATCCTAAGCGTTTACAACAAATCTTGAAAAATCTCCTGGCTAATGCTTTTAAGTTTACAGCAAGGGGGAGTATTAATTTAGCAATTAATCTGAGTGATCGTGGGAATAATAGCCACAATCCCATGATTACTTTTGCTGTCAGTGATACGGGTATTGGTATCCCATTAGAAAAACAGAAAATTATTTTTGAAGCATTTCAGCAAGCTGACGGGACAACTAGCCGTAATTATGGGGGAACAGGTTTAGGTTTGTCAATCAGTCGTGAACTAGCTAAATTATTGGGGGGAAGAATTGAATTACAAAGTCAAGTAGGAGAGGGAAGCACTTTTATTCTCTATTTACCACTAAATTATCCAAGCAATCAGCAACCAGTAATTTCTCAACCGATTGTTAAGGAAAAAATATTATCTTCATCAGCAAAACTTTTAACTACTCAGCCGGAGACGATTATAGATGATCGCCAAAAAATTAAACCAGGCGATCGCGTATTATTAATTGTGGAAGATGATAATAAATTTGCGCGTATATTCTTGGAAATAGCACGTCAACAAGGTTTTAAGGTAATTGTTGCTGTCCAGAGTAAGCTGGGTTTGGCTTTAGCACAACAATTCAAACCCGATGCGATTACTTTAGATATTCAAATGCCGGATATGGACGGTTGGACTATGTTAGACTGTCTCAAACGTAATCCAGAAACTAGACATATTCCTGTACACATTATTTCTGTGGATGATAGAAAGCAAAAGGGTTTACAGTTAGGCGCAATTACTTATCTGCAAAAACCCATATCTCCAGAAAATTTAAATCAATCATTAACTGAGATTAAGGGTTTTATAGAACGGACAGTGAAAAATCTGTTAATCATTGAAGATGACCCAGTGCAAGCACAAAGTATTATAGAATTGATTGGTAACGGTGATGTTCATAGTACAGCAGTGAATACTGGAGCCGCAGCTCTGAAGATTTTGCAATCACAGCGCTTTGATTGTATGGTGCTAGATTTGGGTTTACCAGATATGAGCGGTTTGGAACTAATTGCTAAAATTAAGCAGGAATCAAGTCTGTTAAATCTACCAATTATTGTTTACACAGGTAAGGAATTAACTCGCAAAGAAGATACACAACTACAACGATTGGCGAAAACGATTATTATTAAAAATGTGCGATCGCCTGAGCGCTTACTTGATGAAACTGCTTTATTTTTACATCGAGTTCAGGCAGATTTACCCCAACAAAAACGCCAGATGTTAGAGCAACTGCACCAAACAGATCCTGTACTAGCTGGGCGCAAAATCTTAATTATAGATGATGACTTACGCAATATTTTTGCTATCACCAGCTTTTTAGAAAGCTATCAAATGGAAGTATTATTTGCCGAAAATGGTAGAGATGGTATAGAAATTTTGCAAGAGAATCCTGATATTAATGTGGTTTTAATTGATATTATGATGCCAGGAATTGATGGTTATGAAACCACCATAGCTATTCGCCAACAACAACAATTCCGTTCATTACCAATTATTGCATTAACAGCTAAAGCTATGCCAGGCGATCGCCAAAAGTGTATTGAGTCAGGAGCCTCTGATTATATCACAAAACCTGTGGATACAGAGCAACTAATTTCATTACTGCGGGTTTGGCTATATCAGTAATCTTATATGAATCTACCTAAACCCAGCTTAGAAGATATCGAAATTAAATTACTCTTGGAAGGAATATATCAATACTATGGTTATGACTACCGCAATTATGCTTTATCTTCCCTCAAACGCCGGATTCATTACTTTATGCGCTCGGAGAATTTAAATAATATTTCGGCATTACAAGAACGATTATTCCATGAGCAGACTTCCATAACTAGATTTGTCCTGAGTGTCACTGTTAATGTCACATCAATGTTTCGTGACCCTAGCTTTTATTTAGCTTTTAGAACTCAAGTGATCCCATTGTTACGCACCTATCCCTTTATTCGGATTTGGCACGCCGGATGTTCCACAGGGGAAGAAGTTTATTCAATGGCAATTTTGTTACAAGAAGAAGAACTTTATCACCGTTGTCGAATATATGCTACCGATACCAATGAACAGGTATTACAAACTGCTAAAAGTGGAATTTTTCCCTTGAAAAAAATGCAGGAATATACTCAACTTTACCTGCAAACAGGCGGTAAGCGGTGTTTTTCAGAATATTATACCGCAGCTTATGACAGTGCGGTATTTCGGACATCTCTGAGAGATAATGTCATTTTTGCCCAGCATAATTTGGCTACTGATAGTTCTTTTAATGAATTTAATGTCATCCTCTGTCGCAATGTTTTAATTTATTTTAATAAAATATTGCAAAAGCAAGTACATCAATTACTTTATAACAGTCTTTGTACCTTTGGAATTTTGGGCTTAGGTCGCCAAGAATCCCTCAAATTTACTTCCTATGAGCAATACTATCAGGAGATAATTAGAGGACAGAAACTTTACAGGAGGCTGAATTAGTGTCTTTTGAATTTATAGTTATTGGGACTTCATTAGGAGGATTATCGGCGCTGCAAATACTTTTAAGTAATTTACCAGCTAACTTTATTGTCCCAATTGCTATTGTGCAGCACCGACATAAAAACTCAAACGGTAACTTGCAGGGATTATTACAAGCAAAATCGGTGTTACCAATTCAAGAAGTTGAAGATAAAGATGAAATACTACCGGGAAAAGTCTATTTAGCTCCGCCAGACTATCATTTACTAGTGGAAAGGGGTTATTTTGCTCTGTCTACAGATGAACCGGTTTCTTATGCTCGACCATCTATTGATGTCCTCTTTGAATCAGTAGCTGATATATACGCTGAACAAGTAATTGGTGTTATATTAACAGGGGCAAATCAAGATGGTACAGAAGGGTTAAAAAAAGTTAAAGCACGAGGAGGAATGACTATTGTTCAGGAACCAGCCACCGCCGAAAGCGAAATTATGCCAGCAGCAGCTATTTCTGGTGTCAAGGTAGATCGAATTTTGCCGTTAGTAGAAATTGCTCAGTTATTAGTTAAACTTTGTCAATGAAAAAGTGTGTTGTAGAAAGGTAATCCAGAATTACTCATCTCGTGAAAAAAATTTTAATCCAGCATTTAACTATATCAACTCATGCAGCCTGATTCTCAAGTAAATATCCTGTTGGTGGATGATAAGCTAGAAAATTTACTGGCACTAGAGGCAATTTTGGCCAGATTAGGACAAAACCTAGTTAAAGCCACTTCTGGAGAAGAAGCTTTAAGGTGTCTGTTACATCAGGATTTTGCCGTCATTTTACTAGATGTACAAATGCCAGGAATTGATGGTTTTGAAACTGCTACCCTGATTCGCTCTCGCGGGCGATCGCGTCAGACTCCGATTATCTTTTTAACAGCTTTTAGTACCAGCGATCAAATGCTATTTAAAGGTTATGCGACTGGCGCTGTGGATTATCTGCTTAAACCCCTAGATACAGATATATTGCTCTCTAAAGTCACAGTATTTGTGGAACTTTTTCAAAAAACACAAGCCATTGAGCAACAAGCAGCACAACTGGCAGCCATTAATACTGAATTAAGTCAAAGTGAAGAAAGGTTCCGTTCTCTGAGTGCTTGTTCACCTATTGGGATTTTTGAAACTGATCCTCAAGGAATTTATAAGTATACTAATCCTTGCTATCAAGAAATTTGTAGCTGTGATTTAGCCGAGAGTTTAGAAAAATCATGGCTGGAATGTGTGCATCCAAAAAACCGAGAACAGGCGATCGCTACTTGGTCAAAGTATATTAGCGAAGGTGACGAATATTCCGCAGAATTTCAGTTTTATAAATCTGATGGTAGTCAACCTTGGGTGCAAGTTCGCTCTTCACCAATGTTTTCTAGTCAAGGTAAATTACTAGGTTATGTTGGCACTCTCGAAGATATTACCCAAAGAAAGCAAGCTGAAGCTGTGCGCGCTGAAATCATTCGTGAACAAACAGCTAGACATGAAGCAGAAGCAACCAACCGCATGAAAGATGAGTTTTTGGCTGTACTTTCCCATGAACTCCGCACACCCTTAACTTCTATGTTGGGTTGGTCAAAAATTCTCCGCACGAAAAAACTGGATGAAACAGCCACTGCACGCGCCTTAGATGCCATTGAACGTAATGCCATATCTCAAATGAAACTGATTGAAGATATCCTAGACGTATCCCGGATTATTCGGGGTGAATTACGCTTGCATTTAACTGTAGTGAATTTAATTTCAGTGATTGAGGCGGCTATAGAATCGGTGCAACCCTTAGCAGAAAGTAAACAGATTCAATTATATCCCATTCTAGATCCTGCGATTAATTCCGTTTGTGGAGATCCGGCTCGGTTACAGCAAATTGTCTGGAATTTACTCACTAATGCTATTAAGTTTACTCCTGAAGGTGGTCAGGTAGAAATCCATGCCAATACTATTACATCAGATGTGGAAGGTGAGTTATTTCCTGGTGGAGAAGTAAAACTTTCTTCTAATTCTGCGCCTCTGCGTTTTTCCAAATCTTCTTATGCTCAAATTCAAGTAATTGATACAGGTATTGGCATTAATTCAGAATTTTTACCTAAAGTTTTTGAACGTTTTCGCCAGGCTGATAGCACTACCACGCGATCGCATGGCGGATTAGGTTTAGGATTAGCTATTGTGCGTCATCTTGTAGAACTACACGGGGGCTTAATTTTTGCCACTAGTTTAGGGGTAGGAAAAGGCGCAACTTTTACTGTAAAAATTCCCTTGATGCAAGACCATAGCAATATTCAAAACCTTCCAAAAATATTACCAAAAAAAGGTTTTTAGTCAAAATCAAAGTCCTGAATCGAGGACTAAAGAGCAATATTACATTAGTTCACATAATTGGCTTGATTTTTGCCAACTTACTTATCTAGCTAATAAGTATTAAATATTCACTGATATTGTATCAGTCACTTTTTTTATAACAATTTTATCGTTGCATTATCTGTTTAAATGCCATATATTTTGGTTATTCGATCAAATCGAATAACTGAATTAAATTAGGAGGCAATTATGTCATCCGTTACCAATGTTACAGAGGCCACATTTAAAAAAGAAGTCCTAGAAAGTGAAATTCCCGTATTAGTAGATTTTTGGGCTCCGTGGTGTGGCCCCTGTCGGATGGTGACTCCAGTGGTAGATGAAGTGGCTGGGGAATACGCAGGTCAATTAAAAGTAGTAAAATTAAACACAGATCAAAACCCTACTGTTGCCAGTCATTATGGCATCCGCAGCATCCCCACACTCATGATTTTTAAGGATGGAAGACAAGTTGATATAGTCGTAGGCGCAGTGTTAAAAACTACTTTAGCTGAAACTTTAGGGCAGCACATTCAAAAGTAGGGAGTAGGGATTGGGGAGTAGGGAGTGGGAAACAATTTTATTGAGTTGTAAGCGCAAAGCAAAGGCTACGCCAACAGAAATCAAATAGGATTCCTAGAGTGGGATATCTGTGTAAATCTTAATCCCATATAAGCCAGGATGGCTGTGAATTTGTTCTGTAATTTTGTCCTGTGCTAACTCAGGCGACAAAACACGCTACCTCATGAAAAGTGATTTATTGCCAAGTGAAACGAAATGTCAACTTTAGTAAATTAAGACTTGCAGAGTAGAAAATTAATGATAACTTAAATATTAGGACGCAACTATAAAAAAACTAACCCCAATGGGTAAATGACTCTGCGTTCCTCTGTCATCAACCCAAGCACATATCAGCAGATCAATAGTTAGTGGTAAAAAACCAGTTTTTTTGGTCAAAGCCAAATCCTGAAGCGGAAACAGTGGGATTGCTGATGTTGTGAGATGCTCTGTAAACCCTAGTTTTTGATTTTTTCAACAATTGCAAAACTGTGAACCTAGAGAAACCTGGTCAACCCGTACCAGGTTTTTCGCTGTTTGATGGCGGTTTTAAACAATTGAAAATACCCAATCGCGGAAAAGCTGGTTTACTTGTTCTGGAACTTCATCATGTGGACAATGACCAGCACGCAAAAAATGTTCTGTTAGTTCAGGATAGTATTGACGAAACTTTTGGGAACGTTCTCTAGCATTTATCCAAGGATCAGCTTCTCCCCACAAGATTAATAAAGAACAAGTTAACTGTTTTAATAAAACATCCACTTTTTCTCCTTGGGGAGTGCTAAAGACGGAAATAAATACATCTATTGCTCCAGGATCATCAGCAGGACGAGCAATTTCATCTATTAATTGTCCTGTGATTGCAGTTTTATCAAGATAAACTTTTTCTAGGGTTTGGCGAATTACCCACCGTTGGCGGATATATTGAATCCCCAATTGCAAGTAAAAAAAAAGAGGTGCGATCGCACCTCCCAAAAGAGTCTGACACTTTAAAATTTTAGATCAAGCGCGGTAAGGATAATCACGCCCAAAAACTTGGGATTGCAATTCCTTCTGAGACTGAGATAATTCTGCAATTACATTTCTCAGATTTTCAATATCTCGCTCTAGGATTGCCCGTTTTCCTAATTCATTGGCTATCGATAAATCTAGCCTAGATGAATTAGTTGCAATCAAGTGTTTAAGCGAACTCTCTACACTGGCTAATTTATAGAGGCTTGCGACCGCGTAGAAAATTAGAATCGCAATCTCAAAGAAATTTTTGACATCCCATCCGCTCATACAATCTGTCCTAGTTGAGTTTCAATCACGGACAACCGAGACTTAATTTGCTCCAAAGATTGGAGCGCTTGATCAGGGTCGTCCCCGTCGTACCACCACGCCTCGATGTTCATACGCTCATGCCAACGCGGAATATTCAATTGAATGGTAAAAGGCAATACCCCATAATCGGGGAATCGAATTAGGGTCAGTCCGCCCAGTGGACATCGGTGATTAGATGCCACCGGAAAACTGCGAAAAATTGATGTTGAGGAAGGACTAGCATCAAGCAGTTGGGATACATACCCACCCAGCCACCAATTAGGTTTTGCTTTGGGATTTGAAAATCCCACCATCATTAGATGTGATCTAGCTGGTAAAAGCTGTTTAGGTATGGGCTGAATTTCTCCCCGTACTTTTTTAGCGAAAAGCGATCGCCTAATTGTTAAATTCCAAGAAAGGCGATCAGCTACGCCCGTCACTACTTACTTTCTCCCCACTGTATCCGGTGTCCGTTACGAGTCCGTAAACCAATGATGTTTGGAAAGTTCGACTGAAAATAAGTCACAGCATCAGTAATATTGCAACCACTGCCCAAAGGTAGTGACACGGTTTTATAAGTTCCCGTGCTACCTTTTATGGCTTGCGGTTTTGCAAAAATTAGAGTTACTGACTCGCCTCGGTAGCTTCCAACCTTTTTAACACGGGTAAAAGTAGCAGTGCCTGATGCAGTTTTCATACTAACTTTACCCGTTGGAATTTTATCAACAGGCTTCAACTTTAGTAAATCAGCTACACCTTGCTTTATTAAGGCTAGTTGTGAAAGTCCCCCTGATTTATTGGTAGGGGCAACTGTTCTGCCAAAGGGTAACTTAACCAAGACCCTTCCCCCTTTAGTAGGGCCTCTTTTTCTCGTTGCCATAATTTAATGCCTTATAAGTATTCAACGCCGGTAGCTACAAATTCACCTTGAGGGTTCAGTTCAAAGGTGATAGGAATGGTGGCAGAAATAGTTGCAGTTTGAGCATCAGTGTCAAAAGATACTGATACGTTGTCTGGTCTTGTGTCTTCTGGTAGTGCTAATTCATCTTTTTGAAGTAGTAAAGCTACTTCAAGCAATCCGGCTGGTTTGTTATTGGATTTAATAAGACCTGCGGGTAATGGAGAAGACATAATTTTTCCTCAAAGTTGTATTGACTCAACATAGCTCAAAACACTTGCACTGCAAGGCTTTTAAACGCTTATCGTCTCCGCGCGCCTATAGCCCCGCAGATGTTCTGGGTTATTTAAAATAAACCCGCCATGTCATGGGTGCTTCTTGACCCTTGTTGAAAAAATCGCCTCTAATAGGGTTCATTCTCTGTTTTCGCACGTCAGTTTTAGCTGGAAGGACAAAGGCGTTTTTATTGTTAATGAATTTAGGGTTTACAAAATTTAATAAATAGTTAATTACAGACCGTCCTTCCTTCTCTGAGGAAGCATTGACAACGATTTTTGAACGGTCTGATAAATTAAAAACAACCGGAACGTTACCCTTCTCATAAGGGGGAGGATTAATATTTTTCCTCCCATTAAAGTGCGGAACTGTAATGGTGTAGTTCCCGCTTTTACTTCGGCGGTTAGCGGAACGATAAATAATTTTAAGCTGAGGAATATTCCTACCATGTTGAATCAGCCATGATTCCGGCTCTGCAAGAATCGGCTCATCCTTGGCAAGAACAAACCTAAAATGAACTTGCTTGTTTAATACATCTAACTGAGAATCTTTAGGATAAATCAGCATAGAATTTCTTAGAGCTTCCCGTCCCCTGGTGGCTCCAAGAGTGATGCTATTTCCACCCTTCGGATTAAAGAATTTCCTCACATCACGATTGTGATTAATCGTGATGACCTTACGGGTAAATTGCCATGCTTTAGTGTTAAGTTGTCGGGTCATTCAGCCCTCTCTAAGTCTTTTTCGGTGATTGTTCCAAAGTTTGTTTCTCGGTCGGTTTTTTCTTCCGCCTTCTTCTCAGTTTCCACACCTTTTTTGACTGCATCTTTAAATTCTTTCTGCTCAGTTTTAAGTTCTCGAATATCATCTCTGATTGAGCGAACGTCAGAAGTGACAGACTCAATATCACTTGCGGCTTCAGTTAAATTGGTTAGCCCATCCACCGCTCTTTGGAACTTGGAAGCTCCTACAGTTCGGCTCATTGGGGCGTAGGAATCCTCTTGAACCGCTCCATCCCTCCTGAGCGCGTTACCTATGTCAGCTACATTTACATTGGTGACTTGGGCAATATTGCTAACACTGTCAACAATACTTCTTACCCTAGAAATAACGTTAGCCCCAGCCTGATAAACTCTATTAGCTTTCTTCCAGGTCAAGGTCAATTGGTTATAATTCTGTACTCCAATTACCGACCGTAAAAAGTTAGCGAGAGAGGTTTTAATTAATTCCGCCGCGTCATACTCTTCCCCGTCAGCATCCTTCAAACCAATAAGAGAAAAGACATTTGTAACGGTACTTAGTAATGTTGTGCTAAGTGCATTACTTAACATAGCGGCGTTATGAATTGTTGCAGCCATTGTTATAAAGTTGGTTACACGTTCGCCTCTGAGGAATTTGGTGATACGTCCAATGTTGCCACTTATCCCACCTGCTACTTGAGCGCCTAGTTTAGTGTTGATTGTCTTCAGAAGTTCTAACTGTGCAGCATTTGCGGCGGCGTTTAATCTATTAATTAAATTAGTATTCCTGTTGGAATTATCACGAATATCATTACCAACGTTATTCGCAAGTCGGTTTGTACACCCACCGGGCTGGGTTGTCCGGCAAATACCAGTAGCAGCTGCGTTAGATGCTTGAGTGAAATTAAGGGGAATTGGTCTGGCTACCAGTGCGGGAATAAATCTTGCTTTCTCGGCTGTTTCTCTGATTAGTCGTTTTGTTGTTGCGTCCACATCACCGTCCTTCCCGTCTTTACCATCACGTCCAGGTCTTCCCGGAATGCCTTGTAGTCCTGGGATACCACGCTCGCCTGATCTACCTTGTTGCCCCGGTATTCCTTGGGGACCAACGAAGCCCCGCCCTGGCGTACCTTGTTTACCAGGAGTACCTTGTTTACCAGGAGTGCCTTGTTTACCAGGAGTGCCTTGTTTACCAGGAGTACCTTGTTTACCAGGAGTACCTTGTTTACCAGGAGTGCCTTGTTTACCAGGAGTGCCTTGTTTACCAGGAGTGCCTTGTCTTCCAGGGATGCCTTGTGGACCAATAAAACCCCGTTCACCGGGTTTACCTTG
>NZ_CAWUOL010000050.1:0-35775 GCF_963923915.1 Nodularia chucula CCY0103
GTAGGGAGTAGGGAGTAGGGAGTAGGGAGTAGGGAGTAGGGAGTAGGGAGTAGGGAGTAGGATAAAAGCCTTTACTCAGCAAACCCTAATTACTCATGTAGCATAAAAAAATCCCCTAGTAAGACTACCAGGGGAAAAGTTCTCTTTAACTGAATTGGTTGAAATACTAGCCAGCATTAGCTAAGAGTAACTCACGCTTTTCTGAGCCATGTATTGTTACCTGATTGTCATCATCAATATCTACAGTGGCTGTCACTCCATCGGTGACTTCTCCAGATAGCATGGCTTCAGCTAGAGGATCTTCTAACAAGCGCATAATTGCTCTGCGTAAAGGTCTAGCACCATAACTGGGGTTATAGCCTTCTTCGACTACACGCTCTTTAAAGCGGTCTGTAACTTCTAAAGTGATGCCTTTTTCAGTCAAGCGGCCTGCAAGTTCTTTCAGCAGAATATCAGCAATTTGCTTGACTTCATCCTTAGCCAATTGGGTAAAGACGATAATGTCATCCAAACGGTTGAGAAATTCTGGGCGGAAGTAGGCTTTTAGTTCCTCATTCACTAGGTTACGAATGCGGGTGTAGCTAGCATTGGCTTCAGTATCAAACTCAAACCCTAAACCACCGCCACCTTTTTCAATTACCTTGGAACCAATATTGGAAGTGAGAATAATTAAGGTATTCTTGAAGTCCACTTTCCGACCTTTAGCATCGGTGAGGTGTCCATCATCCAACAGTTGCAGCAGCATATTAAATACATCGGGGTGCGCTTTTTCAATTTCGTCGAATAGCAACACTGCGTATGGTTTGCGGCGCACTGCTTCTGTAAGTTGACCGCCTTCGTCGTATCCTACATAACCAGGAGGTGAACCAATGAGTTTGGAAACTGTATGTCCTTCCATGTATTCGGACATATCGAGGCGAATTAAGGCTTCTTCGCTGCTGAAGAAGTAAGATGCTAAGGATTTAGCTAGTTCGGTTTTCCCTACTCCGGTGGGGCCTGAGAATATAAAACTGGCAATGGGACGATTGGGATTCTTTAACCCAACTCTGGCACGACGGATGGCACGAGATACGGCTGTGACAGCTTGCTCTTGACCAATTAACCGCTCGTGGAGTGTGTCTTCTAGGTGCAACAGTAACTCTGACTCTGATTCGGTGAGTTTGTTAACTGGTACTCCTGTCCAAGAGGCGACGATTTGAGCAATGTCTTCCTCATCGACAATGGGAGAGTTGACAGGTTGATCAGTTTGTGATTCTGCTTCTAGGTCGGCTGCGAGTTTCATTTCTTCGCCGCGCAGTTCTCCAGCTTTGTCAAAGTTCTGAAGTCTGATGGCTTCTTCTTTGGCTTTAGTGACGGTGACTAATTGCTGCTTGAGTTCTTTGTTGCTAGAAATCCGAGAGTTCCGCAGGCGCACACGAGAACCAGCTTCATCTATGAGGTCGATTGCTTTATCTGGTAGGAAGCGATCGCTAATGTAACGGTCTGATAATTCAGCTGCTGCAATTACTGCTTGATCAGAAATATGTACTTTGTGGTGCTGTTCGTAAGCGCTCCGCAAGCCATAGAGAATCTCAATGGTTTCTTGTATTGAGGGTTCCCCTACCAAGACTGACTGGAAACGACGCTCTAAAGCTGCATCCCGTTCAATATGCTGGCGATACTCATTGAGAGTGGTAGCACCAATACATTGCAGTTCACCGCGTGCTAGGGCTGGTTTGAGGATATTGGCTGCATCTAAGCCTCCTTCTGTACCACCCGCACCCACTAGGGTATGAACTTCGTCAATCACTAGAATAATATTGCCAGCAGAACGAACTTCTTCGACTATTTTTTTGATGCGTTCTTCAAAGTCACCACGAAAACGGGTTCCAGATATCAGTAGCCCCATATCTAGGCTGATAACTTGCTTGTCTAACAGAACTTCTGGAGCATCCTGATTGACAATACGTTGGGCTAAACCTTCGGCGATCGCAGTTTTACCAACTCCTGGTTCACCGATTAACACCGGATTATTCTTTGTCCGCCGACCGAGAATTTGAATAGTCCGCTCAATTTCCTTCGCTCGACCAACCACAGGGTCTAGCTTACCCTCTTGGGCTAATTTAGTCAGATTTCTGCCAAATTCCTCTAGGCTGAGGTTTTTACCACGCTTGGAACTACCGCCTGGACTCGCAAATACAGATGTACCTTCCCCTAAACGGCGGATGACATTTGTGCGGACATTTTTCAGGTCAACTCCTAGATTTTGCAGAACTTTGGCGGCGACACCTTCGCCAGCCTCAGTTAATCCCAAGAGTAAGTGTTCGGTATTGATGTAATTATGTCCCAAACTATTAGCTTCTCGGAACGATTGCTCGAATAAGCTTTTTACCTTGGGTGTAAAAGGTATCTCTGGTGGTACAAAACCAGAACCTCTACCGATAATTTTTTCGACTTCGCGGCGTGCTTCCTTGAGAGTAACGCCCAATTCCGCTAGCACTTTGGCAGCAACCCCAGTTCCTTCCCCGATTAGACCCAGGAGGATTTGTTCAGTTCCTACGAAATTGTGTCCCAGGCGACGTGCTTCCTCCTGGGCTAACATAATTACTTTAATGGCTTCGGAAGTGAAGTGTTCAAACATAATGGGTTTTTGCTCCCTTGCTGCTTTGGGCTTTGGGTGAGCTAAATCTTCACCCTTATTTAAACTTTTTTGTATTTTCTTAAAGATAATGTATCTTTATTTAAAGTTGCATGGCAGTGGTGAGAGCCGTATGGCGTGAGGTGTGGTTGCCGTCATGATTAATTTTGAGGGAATGGAAAGACTTAGTAATCTGGACTAGGGATGATTTGATTTAGGAAATACAGGTATAAAATATGTCTGAATTGCACGGAAATAAAGATCAACAACATCCTCTCTATAACCGCGATCGCCCCTCTATTCTTATTTTACTAGCTCAAGAGCCAACAAACTACAATTTAGCAGAATTAGCTAGGTTAAAAATTCGTTATCAAGGTTTTCCAGGAGCCAGAGATATTCAACAAGACCTGGATAAAATCTTGCAGCAGTGGGGTTTAACGGAAACTGAACTTTTTGAAAAAACTCGCCAGCTTCATGATGTCGGGGGAATTTATCAAAGTCGTGGAAAAAAAGAAGAGGAGGATTGGAATTAGGGAGTGTGGGGAGTGTGGGAGGTGTGGGGAGTGGGGGAAAATTAGCTTAAATCCTATGGTGATGAATCCAAATTCCTTTCTTCTCCATAATTCCTTAACTGTTGTAGTAGTTTTTCTTGGGATGTTTGGGAAATTGTGGCTGGGGAATTGGGTGACAAAACATTAACAGGAGCAGGTATGGTTTTGAGATTCAGCGCCTTTTGAGTAGGGTTGGGGAGGGGAATCTCAAGATTAGGTTTAGTGACGGGTTTTTGCTTAACCGTGGGTTGCTTAACAGCAGGCTGTTGAATATCAGAGTTATTAATTGCTGTTTTCAGGGAATCTAATCTAGCAGCTACCTTTACTTGTTCTTCCATTTTTTCTGTAGAAGATACCAAGCCACTTAACCCATTGACCAGTTGTATAAGATTTTGCCGGAAAGCAGGATCACCCGTCAATTCATCTAAATCAGAGGTAATTTTTTGGGTATTTTCAAAAGTCACTCTGGCTGAATCTAAGGTTTGCTGCATTAGCACTAAATTCTGCGGGTCAGTTAAGGCTGTAGAAGCATCCCGTAAATTGGCTGAGGCTTGGGCTGCATTTGCCGAAAGATTTTCTAAATTGGTGAGTAATTCCCCTTGGGCTATTTGATTCACCGCAGGTGATAAGCTATTAACTGTGATGCGGAGTTGGTTGCTAGTTTCGGTAATATTGTTCAAAGCCCCAACTAACGTACTCCGATTAGTTGTCACTAGGTCATCTAAATTATTCAACAACCGATTAGCTTGATTAGCTGTGGTACTAAATTCACTTGCTGTTGCACCTAATTGATCTACCGTTCTAGTGGCAGATACACTCAGTTCATTTGTGGCGCGTTGTACTGAATTAGCTGTAGCGGAAAATGTGCCTATTTGTTGTTCAAAGCTTTTGCTCAAGGTGCGGAAATCCTCACTCAGAGAGGCCACACTAGTGGCTGCTGCGGTTGAGCTTTCTAGAAGTCGATTCAATTTTTGATAAAATTGCGGGTCGTTGTATGTCGTAGCCAAATTCGTTGAGGTGCGAATTAGTTCATCAATACTGATCCCAATTGCACCCCTTAACCGAGAACCATCACAGATTATGAGAGTTGGGTCACAGTCATCAGCTAGGGGTGATGCGATCGCCCCCACAGGTATATCTGTTTTGGGTGTAATATCAATAATACTTTCACTAATTAATCCGCTTTGATTCGCTTCAATCACCACATCACTGGCAATCATTAAATCAGCTGGAGCAATTTCAATTTCCACCTCAACAGTATTTGATCCTGCTTGCACTCTAGAAATATTGCCTACTCTCACACCCCGATACCGAACTGGTGCGCCTCTTTGCATCCCACCAGCATTAGCAAATTCTACAATAAATTTGTATGAATTACTACCAGCAGTAAATCTATTCAACCAGAGAACAATCATTACAAATGCTCCCAGACCGAAGACAATAAGCAACCCCACGGAGCCTTCTCTTAATGTGCGTTTAGAGGCAAAGCTGTTTGTTATGATATCTCGCATATTATTTCTCCATCCACTTAGCCAGCTACCTGAATTGGACCATCCACACTGCCACTTATAAATTGTCTAATCAAGGGATTTTCAGTATTATCTATATCACTAACTTTACCTTGCCATTGCACTTTACCTTGATAAAGAAAAACTAGTCTATCAGTAGTGCGGCGAATCGTACTATCTTGGTGCGTCACAATCGCATAAGTGCTACAGACTCCTTGTGTCAATTGTAACTCACGAATTAAATCTTCAATAACCGTTGAAGCAATAGGGTCAAGTCCGGCTGTGGGTTCATCGTACAGTAAAACTTCTGGTCCTTCTGCGAGATTATCAGGATTAGAGATAATCGCTCTGGCAAAACTCACCCGTTTTCGCATTCCCCCGGATAGTTCAGAGGGGTAGAGATGGCTAATTCCCGATAAACCCACCATTTCTAACTTTTCTTTCACCAGTGCTTGAATGCGCGATCGCGGTATCTTGGAATGTTGATACAGTAAAAAACCCACATTCTCATCCACCGTCAAAGAATCAAACAAAGCCGCCTGTTGAAACACCATCCCAATACCGATAGGATCAGTGCTGTCCTCAATTAACCCATCTCGCCTGACCCCTTGGACATAAATCTCTCCACTATCAGGAGCCAATAATCCGGCAATAATCCGTAAAACCGTTGATTTACCAGTACCAGAAGGGCCAATAATCCCCAAGGCTTCCCCCCGATAAATAGTCAAATCCACATTATCCAAAATTTTATTATTTCCAAAAGATTTAGAAATACCTTTCAATTCAATTAATGGCTCATTCATTATTCATTATTCATCAATAAGCTTCAGTCCAGAATAAATGAAAACAATTAAATCGCCTTCTTTATCGGCGTTTTACCCTTCGGGAAGCCGCGCTGGGCGCGTCTACGGCGGCTAATCATTCTGCTCCGAACCATACATATATCATTAACCATTACACATTAAAATATGAACTCAGCACTAAATCCTCAACACCCTCAAATTGATGTCATCGTTATTGGTAGCGGTATCGGCGGTTTATGCGCTGCTGGTTTATTAGCTCGTTATGGTAAACGAGTGATTGTCTGTGAAAGCCATAGCATACCAGGTGGTGCAGCCCACAGCTTCAGACGACGGGGATTTGAATTTGATTCTGGCCCCTCTTTCTATTGTGGTCTTACAGATCCTCAGAGTTTGAATCCCGTAACACAAGTTCTTACAGTTCTAGGGGAATCACTCCCAGTCATACCCTACGATCCCTTTGGACACTACCACTTTCCTGAAGCTATTTTTGCAGTTTATCGCCATAGCGAGAAGTACCTTGCTGAATTGGATAAAATTACGCCCCAAGGTGCTAAACAATTCCAACAATTTGCCCAACGCTTATTAAAGCTATACGCAGGAATGAAAGGTATTCCCACTTTAGCTTTAAGGGCAGATTGGCAAGTGATTTTAGTATTAATCCAACGTTACTTTTCATCATTGGTGAAAATGTTACCCAACTTACCCCTGGTGCAGTCTTCTGTGGGTAATGTCATGGATGCTACAGTTAAAGACCCTTGGGTACGGCGGCTAATTGACCTGGAATGCTTTTTATTATCTGGTTTAAAGGCACACGGCACAATTGCCCCAGAGGTAGCTTTTATGTTAGGTGAACGTACCCGTGCCGGGGTGGAATATCCTGTGGGCGGAAGTGGTGCAATTATTAATGCATTGGTGCGGGGTTTAGAACGTTGGGGGGGTCAGTTACGTCTGGGGTGTCATGTTGAGCAAATCTTGGTGGAATCCGGTCAAGCTGTGGGTGTAAAGTTGCAAAATGGCGAAATTCTCCAAGCTCCCATAGTCATTTCTAACGCAACGATTTGGGATACCTGTAATAATTTGTTACGCCCTGAAGATTTACCTGCATCCTATCGGCAAGTTGCATTAGAAACACCCGCAATCGATAGCTTTATGCATTTACACTTAGGCATTAAGGCGACTGGTTTAGAAAATTTAACGGGACATCATGTAGTAGTTCATGATTCTAGTCAAGATATCACCGTACCGGGTAATACTTGCATGATTTCCATTCCCAGTGTGTGGGATGCAACCTTAGCACCAGAGGGACATCATGTAGTTCATGCTTACACTCTGGAACCTTATGCTGGATGGGAACGAAATGGCGGGTATGAAGAGAAGAAAACACAGAAAGCGCAAAGTTTATATCACGCTTTAGAGCGAGTTATTCCCGATATTCGTGAGCGTGTGGTGTTGGAACTAATTGGGACACCGCTAACTCATGCTGGTTATCTGAGACGATATCAGGGAACTTACGGCGCGGGTATAGTTGCGGGTCAGGGGATGTTTCCTAGTACGCAAACTCCAATCAAGGGTTTGTATCGTGTGGGTGATAGCACTATGCCAGGAATTGGTGTCCCTGCGGTAGCTGCTTCGGGTATTTTGTGTGCTAATTCCTTGGTAAGTGTGCGGGAAATGGGGGAGTTATTGGATGGTTTGAAGTTTTAGGGTTGCTGAGGGGAAAGGGGAATTATTTTACAAAGGTTTAATTTTAATCTCTAAAATAGAGATATCCTAGTGTTCCTAGTTGCTAAAATTAAGCACACAGATTTAACGTTAATAAACTTTGCTGTATGAAAATTAAAGGTATCAAACGCAAGAACACCATAGAATTATTTCAGGAAATACAAATTCCTGATGGTCAGGAAATAGTGATTGAAATTATACATGGAGAACCTAAAAAAAATGGAATTAGTGAGTCTCAGTTCTGGCAATCACTAGAAAAATTTCGCCAAGAACAAGAATTAGAAATAGAACCAGAAGTTTTTGCAAATGTGAGAGATACTTCACCAGGACGTGAGGTAAACTGGTGAGTCTGCGCTTTTTATTAGATACTAATGTTTTCTCTGAGCCATTGCGCCCAATTCCTAACTCGAATGTTATGGAAATGATACGACAGTATGAAAATGAAATAGCTACAGCAACTGTTGTCTATCATGAAATACTTTTCGGGTCTTATCGTCTTCCAGATTCAAAAAAACGTCGGACTATAGAAAAATATCTCCAAGAAGTAATTCAGCCTAATATACCTATACTACCGTATGATAATAACGCTGCTAAATGGCACGCTTTAGAAAGAGCGCGTTTAGTAGCTATTGGCAAAACACCATCATTTCCAGATGGTCAAATTGCTGCAATTGCTCATGTTAATGATCTAATTCTTGTTACTAATAATGTATCAGATTATGCTGATTTTCTCGATCTTCAAATCGATAACTGGTTTTTATAAGCTACTTTGAATACCTGATACTTAAGACTATAACGAAGTCAATATTTTTGCAAAACTAAACTGAGGATTGAAACGATTAGTCACATCTGACAAATGGCTTTTAAAACTTGTAATAATTCAGATCCACGCGGAGGTTCCATAAAATTTAATAATGGCATCAAGTGATAAATGGGAGGATTACCCTGTTCAATATAAACGAATTGATAACCTCTGCCATTAGTTGTTAAACCCCAAACAGATGGTTGATTATTTAAACTTTTATAAGAGTAAGTGAGCAGTTGAGGTAAGCCTGTTGATATATCAATTTGACTATTTTTTGATTCAATTAAAAGTATCCAGAAATGTACTTGAGATTTGCTATGTTTAGCTTTACTAATAGCTAAAATATCCATCCTACCTTTAATTGTGGTATTTTCATCTTCAACCTCAATATCAGCAATATCTTCTTCTAGACAAATCTCGATAGGATAGCGATAAAATCCAGCTAATCTCAGCAAGGGTGCAAGTACCAGAAATTTCACCTGTCCTTCCGAAACTTTCCCGGCTGTAAGATATCTATCAAAGTCATCCTGAACCTGTTTCAGTTCCTGCTGTTCTACTCCGGTGAGAGGTTTCAGGGATAACAGGTGAGAAAATGAGTCACTGTACTGTTTTTGAAAGCCAAACAGACGCTGAACATCTTCTAGAGATAAATTACTAGCATTGAGAATTGTCATTGATTTTTATGGGATGTGAACTAGGAATACTTAATTACATTAATAGCAGCTATTCCCTACTCCCCATTCCCTCTTTAATGTTGATGCACTTTTTCTAGTAACCAGATGGAAGCAACCGTACCGACAAAATGAGCCGCAATTCCATTGATGTTAGCTACGACTATGAATACATCCAGCGCTCGAATAATCTTGTTGGGGTCAGTAATTGCTACTCCTGGGGGTTGGGATACGGCTTTCGCTACTAGTACACTAACGCTGATTCCTGCGCCTAAAATAGTGATTAGTATTCCGACTAAACTCAGCAAAATTCCCATGCGAATGGCTCTGGTTGTATCCGTTTTACTAGGATGCAAAGTAGGATTAATATTACCTAAGCGTCTACCGATGCGGGTGTAACGGAAATCCCAAAATACGCTAAAGAGTAATAATAAGATGCCAATTATAGCCCAGATTACACCAATTCCTAAGCCTGGATTCGCTTGGTCTGTAAAGTTACGTCCAGGAGAAGCGAACAACAATAATAACCCAGAAACCAGCGCTAATGCCAATTGCACCCACAACAAAACCCAACCTGTGAGACGAATTTGATGGGCAATTTTTTGTATTCTATTTCTATTATGATGTGATGTGGCAAGCGATGATCGCACTTCTGTTTTTGGTTGCATATTTATTATTTATTTACCTTACCCCCACACTAAATCATATTTCTACCGCCCTGAGTTATACACCTAACTACGGAGATAATTAGCCCTCAATCTTTAGGAATATAGAAATCCGGTTTGATTCCTGTTCGCGTAGCGTGGCGTAAAGCCTGACGGCATAGCTGCGCTTAGAGCCATAATTACTTTTAGAGACAGGGAACAGGGAAAATTAGTAACAGCATAGTGATTTTTTTGAAAAATCAAATAGGAGTCCTATATTCCTGCGTACACTAAGAAATAATTATTAAATTGACAAAATATTAATATGAAGCATGATATTGAAAGATAGGTAGCAAAATGTAAAGGATATGGGACATGATTAGATCGTGGATGGTAATTGGGGGTGTAGCTTTTTTAGTTGCGTTAGTGGCTAATGTGATTACGCCTAGCGATATCCAATGGTTTAAACGTTTACAAAGACCGAGATGGTTAACTTTTGAAGGGGTGATTCCTATCATCTGGACTGTAATATTTATTTGCGGTGCTTGGTCAGCTTATATTATTTGGGAAAGTAATCCCGGAACTACAAGAACTTGGTTATTTATGGGTTTATATTTACTATTAGAAATAGTTACTATCGCCTATACACCTGTAATGTTCCGCTTGCGTAGTCTACGGGTAGGCACAATTTTGGGTGGCACAGGTTTTGTAATTTGCTTAATATTAATATTGGCAATTTTACCTATTTCTATGCCCGCAGTATTACTATTAGTCCCTTATTTACTCTGGAGTCCCATTGGTACTTATACGACTTGGGAAATGATTAATCTTAATCCTGAAGATGCTTGACAATTTCACCTAAGTCATCGGCTTTACGCAAAACGAATAAGCTACCATCTCCGCCACGACCAATTCTGAAGTTTTCGTCTAAGTAGGTAATATCCAGAGTAGGTACTCTACCTTGGGGACCCTTAGCAGGAATTACTTTAAAGGGGTTGAGTTGGGGAGCGTGAATACCAAACAGGTTCTCAATGGAGAGATAGCGTTTTTCAAAAGTTACATTGATACGTTGATTTGGTAGGGGGGATAAATCATCTGTGGCTGGTGCAAAACTAGCTGTTACTTTCACGAAACCAGAAACTATTCCCAAAGGATGTTTGACAAAAGCTAAGTTAAAAAATAGTTGATTATTGACATCAATTACTTGATAAACTTCACCTAATTTTAATCCTAATGGTAGAGAATCTAAAGAACGAATTTCTCTAGCTGTGGAGTAAAGCAATTTCCATGCACCATTGAGTAAAGAAATTGCGTTGACAAGAGGTTGGGGATGAGGATTGCAGTTTTCTAATTCTGTAACCAATTGGGCAATTTCTGCGTTTAAGTTTTGGTCTAACTGCAAATCGGTAAGAGGAGATTTTAGATTGCTTTTGGTTTGCATCTCCTCTAGGGAAGTTTGTAATTTTTGCTGTAATGAAAGTCGATTATTCAAGGTTTAAATGTTTTGCGGCCATAATGTGCAGTGGAAGGGTGAGCCGGATTACTTTGATTATACAACCAAGCCCACATCTGATCACCAAAGGAAAAATGCCACCATTCTCTGGGATTACGTTGGAATCCAGCTGTGGACATGACATCATACAATAATTGCCGATGGGCTTGATATTGTTGGGCTTCTGGATGATCGCTATTGCTATAGTAATGGGGATGCGATCGCTCTGACAATTCATCAATGGGCGAACCCATATCAACTATTTCACCAGCATGATTTACCAAGGTAACATCTACAGCAGCACCGGTACTGTGGGGAGGGGGAGTATTTTCATCCCAACTGGGTACAGCCCAAATTTCGTACACTGACTCCCAAAGTTGTTGGCGTTGGGTTGGTGATAACTCAGCTTCAGTTAATCCCTGCTGTTGTAGCGCTTGGGCAAAGCTGTAATCTACCATAAACTGTTGTACAGCTACAGGACGATAAGCATCAAAGATTTGGATATACCAATGAGGATGGAGTGATTGTAAATAATTTTGGGCTTGAATTAAGCGATCAATCACACTTTGGCGGAGATAATAAGGTGAAAGTTCTTCATAGTTTGCACCCAGTTTTTCATAAGGATGGGGAGATTCCACTGCAAATAATTCTACAGGTATTTGCACCAGCAGTTCATCACATTCTATTATCGGGATTTGGTGATAAGGTCGCATTAGTTTTTAGTAATTATTAAACGCAGATGGACGCAGATAAACGCAGATAATTTAGTATTTTATTAGACTAGTGCTATATTTAGAATTTCATGCGATCGCATGAATTACAGCAGCCAAAATCAGGGATTTTTGAGAATCATCCTGTTATACTACAAGTAGGTTGCTTTGAACAACCAAATCCAAGATTTTTACTAATTTTTTACCCATACATTTGCCTAACCTGCAAAAATATATGAAATTACCTGAACTAGATTCTATAAGTATAGATCGGATCATAGAAATGGCCTGGGAAGATAGAACACCTTTTGAGGCTATTGAAATTCAATTTGGCTTATCGGAAAAAGAGGTAATTAAGCTGATGAGAAAGGAAATGAAAGAATCTAGTTTTAAAATGTGGCGCAAGCGAGTTACCAAGCGCAAAACAAAACACCTGCATGAGCGAGATTTTATCGCTGGTAGATTTAAATCTCAGAATCAAAAAACCTAAAACTGCAATTTAATTAACTAATTTTAAGGGGAGGATTCCAATTTGGCAAAAATATGGAAACTGATGCAAAAACCCTATAATAACCTCTTCCCTTGGCGTTCTTTGCGTCTAAAGCCCAAGGGGCATAAGCTGCGCGTTAGCGGAGCTTTCGCCTTAGCGATAGGCGGTTCGTTTATTTCATAAATAAATTAAACTTGCACATTTGGGATGCTCCCATTTTTAAGTAATGAATATTGGTATTTGGATATTAGGCGACCAGCTTTCGCTAGAACAAGCAGCGTTACAAAGTTGTTCTGATCAACAGAATGTATTTGTAATATTTATCGAATCAATACAACATATTCAAACTCGTCCTTATCATCAACAAAAGCTAGTTTTGGTTTGGTCAGCGATGCGGCATTTTGCCCAAGAATTACAGCAACTAAAGTATTCGGTGACTTACAAAATAGCTGAAGATTTTGCTAACCCACTGGATGAATGGGTCAGGGAAAATGAAATTACCGAGTTGCGGGTAATGACACCAAATGACCGACCATTTAGCGAGATGATTGAAAGTTTAGACCTTCCTTGTGAAATCAGTCTCATTCCTAATAATGGTTTTTTGTGGAATACAGCAGAATTTAATAATTGGGCTTCTGGTCGGAAACGTCTGTTAATGGAGGATTTTTATCGGGAAGGAAGGCGACGGTGGCAAATTTTAATGGAGGAAGATAAACCAGTAGGAGGAAAGTGGAATTTAGATAAGGAAAATCGGCAACCTCCCAAAGGAAAGTTAAATCCACCTGCTGAAAAATGGTTTAAACCTGATGAGATTACCCTTGATGTGATTGCTAAAGTTAAGTCGCTGAAAATTCCCACCTATGGAAATTTAGAGCCATTTAATTGGGGAGTAAGTCGTCACGAAGCACTACAAGTTTTAGATTGGTTTATTCAATATCGTTTACCCGATTTTGGTACTTATCAGGATGCGATGCTAACAGGAGAAGAAACCTTATGGCACGCTTTAATTTCTCCTTACTTAAATCTGGGATTACTCCAACCTTTAGAAGTTATTCAAGCGGTGGAAGCAGCTTATAAGCAGCGCCAAATATCATTAAATAGTGTGGAAGGGTTTATCCGGCAGGTATTAGGTTGGCGAGAATATATGCATGGTATTTATCATTTTGTAGATGTAGATTATCCTGAAAAAAATTGGTTTAACCATACTCAACCATTACCACAATTCTTTTGGACTGGTGAGACTAAAATGAATTGTTTACACCAGATTATTAATCAAGTAGAACGTACAGGTTATGCCCATCATATTCAACGATTAATGGTGTTGAGTAATTTTGCATTGATTGCTGGAATTGAGCCACAAGCGATGAAAAACTGGTTTCATGCAGCATTCATTGATGCTTATGACTGGGTAATGGAAACTAATGTCATTGGTATGGGTTTATTTGCTGATGGCGGGGTGTTAGCATCCAAGCCCTATGCTGCTTCTGCTAACTATATTAATAAGATGAGTAATTATTGCAAAAGTTGTGTTTATGATCACAAGGAACGCATAAGTGAAAATGCTTGTCCGTTCAATTTCTTTTATTGGGATTTTCTGCACCGACACTGTGATCAACTAAAATCTCAAGGAAGGATGAGTTTTATTTTAAATAATCTCGATAAAATGTCTTCTGAAGAACTCAATTCTATTCGCCAGCAAGCTGAAGATTGGCACATTCATCACTAAATAATGCCATTAGTAAAAACAACTCATCTATCTATATTTTAGTTTTTTAAAATTATTGATGAAGACTTATTTGTGAGGCTGCATATTATTTTTACCCCAACCCTAGCTCCTTCCCACAAGCCTATAGTGTACAAACAAGTCGGTAAATTCTCGTTTGTGTCATAAGACCCCACCCCTAGCCCCTCCCCGCAAGCGAGGATGGGAACTGGATTTCTGGTTAAATTATATTTATGTCTCTTTATCTTAAATTGCTATTATAGCAATTCCCATTCAAGTGAAGTACAAGCAGTAATAATTAAACGCAGATGGACACAGATAAACGCAGATAGTTTTGTACTTTATTAGACTAATAAACGCTATTAGGTGCAAATCAAGGTATTTTTACTATTTTACATATTTGTTTAATAAGATTATAAATGCTGATGAGAATCTGATTACAATGTGTGGTAAGTCAAGTTTTGCTGGATAAAGATGTAAAATTAAAGCAGATAAAGATATAATTTCTCTGCTTATTTTATGCAAAATTCTACATCTGGAAATAACCAGGATTTTATCCGCCAACTGGCAACGCTAATAGCAATTGTTGCTGGTTTTGCTGTGAATGTGGTATCAAATCTTTATCCTCCCAATGGACTGAGGATTGGAGAGGTTTCTAATACTTTATTCGCTAATGTGCTGATTATTCCGGCTAACTATGCTTTCGCTATTTGGGGATTAATTTATTTAGGTTTATTCGCTTTGGGAATCTACCAATTTCTACCTAACCAGAAGGATGATGTAGATTTACGCAAAACCGGATATTTGTTGGTACTTGCATCTGTGGCTCAAATTGTCTGGGTATATCTTTTTTTGTATAGACTTTTTGGTTTTTCGGTGATCGCTATTCTGTTAATTCTGCTATCCCTGATTGCTGTTTACTTGCGTTTAGAAATTGGTAAAAAGCGTGTTTCTCAGATGAAGAGATGGTGCGTTCATTTCCCTATTAGTATTTATTTGGGTTGGATTAGTGTGGCGACTATTGTGAATGTGGCTTCTTGGTTGTATTTGCAAGAATGGAATGGGTGGGGCATTTCGGCGGAATTATGGACTGCTATGATGTTGTTGGTCGCTTTTGCGATCGCCGCAGTCATGGCGTTACAAAATCGAGACTTTGCTTATTCAGGAGTCACAGTTTGGGCATTGGTAGCGATCGCAATCCAGCACTGGAACAATTCTTTACTTAGGAATGTATCCTTAATTTTGGCAATTGCCTTGATGGTGATAATGTTGACAAAAACTTTAAGCAATGAACGGACAGCAAACTCATAATCCCAAAGATTGGTTATGGCCTTTTTGGCCTGCTGTACCACTTTATCCCTACAGTAAGCGGCGGACAATTTGCTCGGAAATAGTCAAGGATACAATCTGGACTTTTGACCAGCTGCAAGGCATTCTCTATACTGTAGTGCCGATTCGGATGACTGTAGTTAAACTGTCCGCCGGGGGGCTTTTGGTTTATGCGCCAGTGGCTGCTACTCGTGAATGTCTCCGTCTGGTTAATCAGTTAGTCAGCCAGCATGGGGATGTGAAATACATCGTTCTCCCAACTAGTTCTGGTTTAGAGCATAAAGTTTTTGTCGGTCCTTTTGCCAGAAAATTTCCCCAAGCACAGGTTTTTGTCGCTCCCCATCAATGGAGTTTCCCTTTCAATTTACCTTTGAGTTGGCTGGGTTTTCCGGCAAAACGCACTCAGGTACTTCCTGAAGATAGTAGCCAAAGTCCTTTTGCTGATGACTTCGATTATCAGATATTGGATATTAATTTGGGACGGGGTTCTTTTGTAGAAGTGGCATTTTTCCACAGGCGATCGCACACTTTGCTACTGACTGATTCTATAGTGTCTGTACCAGAGGAACCACCAGCTATTACCCAATTAGACCCATACCCCTTGCTGTTTCATGGCCGGGATCATGCTTGTGAGGCGATCGCCGATCATCCAGAAAATCGCCGTAAAGGATGGAAACGTATTTGCCTATTTGCCATTTACTTTCGTCCCCATTCCCTGGAAACAACTGGATTAGGGCAAATGTTCCGCGAGGCTTTCCAAGCACCACAACATTCACCACAGGCTTACTTTGGTTTATTTCCCTTTCGTTGGCGAGACGATTGGCAAAAATCATTCCAAATTCTCCGCAGTCATGGACGTGTGTTTGTCGCCCCGATTCTGCAAATTCTCATTCTCCCCCAAGGCCCCAAAGAAGTCTTAATTTGGGCTGATCAAGTTGCACGCTGGGATTTCCGCCAAATTATCCCCTGTCATTTTGATGCTCCCATTTCCGCTACTCCCCATCAATTCCGCGAAGCATTCAATTTTCTGGAAAAACAATCCCCTGCAATTCAACCTTTATTAGCGGAAGATATGCAATTCATTCACGAACTTGAGGCTAATCTCCGCAAACAGGGAATCGCCACACCACCTCAAGAGAAAGTCTAATTCTCGTTTGTGTTGGTTTATTGGAGAAACGAACCGCCAAGACGCAAAGAACGCCAAGGAAAGAAGGAAGAAAGTTTCGGCGCGGTTTTCGGAAAGCAGGGCTGTTTCGTTCCCTAAAACGGTTAAAATCACAAGTGTCAAAGAGATAAAAATTGAGGGCAAATCCACAATTAGGACAAGAAATTTTGGTATCTTCAGCCCGAAATACCTGATTTTTCTTTGCGTCTAACGCACTTCGTGCTTCGCTTCGCTGATGCGCCTTTGCGTGAGATTATCCCCTTGACAAATCTCCAACACAAGCGAATGAAACAGCGCGGTTTTCGGAAAGGGGATTAGTTCCCAATTAGGGGTTGTAAATGAGCAGTAAATCTGGCATTTTGCAACGCTTGAACTGTTAGCCGAGAATCTTGTACACAAAATTGCCAACCAAACCGCACTAACTGACGAGAATTTTCCGATTGGACAATTCCAATCACTGGCATATTTGCTTTTTCTTTATCTCCTGATTGTTCCTGTAAGATGGTTTGCAAACGGCGTAATTCTTCAATGTCACGCGCCTGTTGAGGGTTTAATTCTACCATGACCATTTTCACTGTTTCCACTGGTTCTACGTCTTCCACAATCAGTTGAGTTTGGTCATCTCGGCGATCTACTTTACCCCAAATGATTAACCTGACATCAACTTGGAGTTGATCGCTAATGCGTTCATAGGTTTTGGGGAAAACAACGGCTTCCGATTGTGCAGTTAAATCTTCTATTTGCAAAATTGCCATTTGCGCCCCTTTTTTGGTCATGACTTTTTTGACATTATTCAGCATGATCACGGCGCAAATTTTGGTATCTTCTCTTTGGTCGTTAAGCTGTGCGAGGTTAATGGGACTCAGGACTGATGCGGCTTTGGTTAAAGATTTTAAAGGATGATCGGAAACATAAAATCCCAGCAATTCTTTTTCCATGCGTAACTTTTCTTGGGGCGGAAAATCCCCTACAGGTTCGGCTTTGGGAACTACATCAAAAGCATTACTGGTTTGAGTATTAGTAGAACTATCGCCTAACAAATCAAACAGATTTCCCTGACCGCTAGCTCTATCTTTGTCACGGGATTGCGCCCAATCGTAAACCAAGACTAAATCACAAATTAATTGTTGTCGGTTTGATTCAATTTTGTCGAAAGCCCCACAGTGAATTAATGATTCTACAGTCCGGCGGTTAACAGCACGCAAATCCACGCGATCGCAAAAATCCGCCAGTGATTGAAATTCGCCACCCTCATTTCTGGCTAACAAAATAGAGGCGATCGCATTTTGTCCCACATTCCGTACTGCTGTAAATCCAAATAAAATTTTGCCCGCAGCAGGTGTAAAATCTAGTCCAGAACGATTAATATCCGGTGGATCAATAGTAATACCCATGCTGGCGCAGTTATTAATATACTTCTGCACCTTATCCGTATCGCCACTGTTAGCCGTCAACAGCGCCGCCATATACTCCAATGGATAATTAGCTTTTAAATATGCAGTTTGATAAGTAACATACCCATAAGCCGTAGAATGGGATTTATTGAAACAGTTGGAGGCTATGAAACCATTTTTTATCGCAAAATTATGGTCACGCTTCACTCCAATGTCATAAACATTTTCTCGACCAACAAATTTACGCGCAGTGATTTTAACCATTTTTATAGGGATTGGGGATTGGGGATTGGGGATTGGGGATTGGGGATTGGGGATTGGGGATTGGGGACTGGGGACTGGGGACTGGGATAAATAAAAAATCAAATATTTTTAGCACCCACTTCTAAAAAAGTAGTGAATGGCATTTGATGATAATTGTAGCTTTAACAGTTCCGGATACTGCGGATCATCAAAGATTTTGGGCAGAGGGATTGATGCTGAAGCGAATGGTGTTAATATAGTCAAAATATAAGATAAGTAGACAGCGTAAAAGTATTTCCGAGGTGGAATACTGCGTGATTGCGTAGCCTACGTAACTAAATAAACGCAAAAAACCGGTTTGTTAGAGTACGGCAAGACAGTCCGGATTTTATGCTTGGGGAGAAAATGCCTCAGCTTCGACAAGTAACGTCAAAGTCAGCAGTTTCGCATAACCAAGAATTTCCTGATTTATCACAGTTGTCAGGTAGCTTAGAACAAAACAGAGAGTGGAACCCTTACAATTAAATGGTTTCAAGCCTGTTTGCTGTTCCCTGTTCCCTGTTCCCTGCTATATAATCAGGAAAGTGTCAAAATTGAATGTCTGATTAAAAGTTAACAGGATTAGATTAAGGAAACTCATGTCCCGATACAGAGGGCCACGCCTCAGAATTGTACGTCGCTTAGGCGAATTGCCAGGATTAAGTCGTAAAAGTGCTAGACGAGACTATCCACCAGGTCAACATGGTCAAAACCGCAAGAAGCGTACTGAATATGCAGTTCGTCTAGAAGAAAAACAAAAGCTGCGGATGAACTACGGTTTAACCGAAAAGCAACTGTTACGCTATGTGCGTAAAGCTAGACGGATTACTGGTTCTACCGGACAAGTGCTGCTACAACTACTAGAAATGCGCTTGGATAATACCGTTTTTCGCTTGGGTATGGCTCCTACCATCCCCGCAGCTCGCCAGCTAGTGAATCACGGTCACGTAACAGTTAATGGTAAGCGAGTTGATATCGCTAGTTACCAATGTCGTCCCGGTGAAGTGGTTGCAGTCAGAGACCGCGAAGCTTCTCGCAAGTTGGTAGAAGCCAATTTACAATATCCTGGTTTAGCTAATCTCCCCAGTCATCTGGAATTTGACAAAGCTAAGTTGACTGGTAAAGTTAACAGCGTCATTGAAAGAGAATGGGTAGCGTTACAAGTTAATGAACTGCTTGTGGTGGAATACTACTCACGTCAAGCCTAGTTACCGAAAAATTGTGATTTAAAGCCCCGCCCTTCTAGGGCGGCTTTTAGAGTATTATAACTTTAGCGGTAAAGCGCACAAATAAAAAACGAAGTAGGTCAAGCGGACGACTCCTGATCCGGAACCCTGGTAGTATAAATCCTAAATCTTGTACAAATGTGGGAGGAAAAACCAGAAATTAAACGCCTTTTCAAACGCGGTCGGGCAGTCCGTGTGTGCTTGTGGACGTATCCAAACGGGGAAATTGGAATACTTGTATTCGGGTTTCTAGTTCGGACGGATGAAGCAAGAATCCTCATCTCTTTAGAGTGAGGAGTGTCAATTAAGTATATACTTAACACCTGCCCCTTTCCTGACTCAGGAGAGGGGAGTTTTTTTATGGAGTGGGGATTGGGGACTGGGGACTGGGGACTGGGGACTGGATATTGGGTATTGTTGACAATCTTTTCCCCCACACCTCCCACACTTCCCACACCCCCCTGCTCCCTGCTCCCTGCCCCCCTGCCTCTTTTTACCCACCAATTTGGGACATGGTACGGGTGTAAAGACCTGTAGTTCCAGGGTCGCGCTCTTTAAAGTTAATTTCTGGCTTGATTGTTAATAACTGTCTAACTTGCTCTTGTATTTTTTTGGTGCTAATACCAGCACGCAGCGCAATTTTTAAATCAATTTGCCCAGTTTCATTGAGTAAACAGGGACGCAGCCAACCATCAGCAGACAAGCGCATCCGGTTACAGCGATCGCAAAAACATTCTGACATCTGACTAATAAATCCCACGGTTCCCTTTGCACCGGGAATTTGAAAAACATCAGCAGGCCCAGCACCACAAATCTGAGATTCTGTCAAGCCCCAGCGCTGGCGGATACGTTGGCGTAAGTCTTGGGAAGATATCCAACCGCGATCGCCAAATAAATCACCATTCCCAATGGGCATAAACTCAATAAACCTGACGTGCCAGTGCTTGTCAATTGTTAAAGCAGCTAAATCGAGGATTTCATGATCATTTACACCAGGAATCACCACTACATTTAGCTTCAGAGGGTCAAATCCTACGCTATGAGCCGCTTGAATCCCCTGCCAAATTTCTTGCCAACGAGAACGTCCATGATTACCGATAATTTGGTCAAATGTGTCTGAATTTAGAGAATCCAGGCTAATATTTATCCGCCGTAAACCAGCATCATAGAGTTTTTGAGCTTGGGGGGCTAATAAAAAGCCATTGGTAGTGATAGAAAGGTCTTGAGTTTGGGGTAATGATGCGATCGCCCCCACTAACTCTGCTACACCAGGACGCAGCAACGGTTCCCCACCAGTCAAGCGAAACCGGCTAAAACCCAAAGGCATAAATACCTCTAGAATCAGCCTCAGCAACTCCTCATTAGTTAATAATTCCTCCTTGAGGAGATAATCAAATTTTACCCCCTCTGGCATACAGTACCGACAACGAAAATTGCACCGATCAACAAGGCTAATTCGGAGATAGTCTACCTGATTCATGGTTTAGTTTCTTTCACCCTACCTAGCTCTTCCCCCCTACACCCTGCACCCTGCACCCCTGCTTCTTCACTGACGGTTAATATCTTGCAGATCAAGAGCATAATTCAATCGCAGCACATTCACTCCCGGCTCACCAAAAATCCACAGAAATTTTCTATCAGTATATATATTAATTAAACGTAATATTTCATTTTCTGAGATATCACGAGCGCGAGCCACTCGCGTTAACTGTTGGCCAGCTGCTCTCAAAGAAATATGTGGATCTAAACCAGAACCAGAAGCATAAATTAACTCAGCCAGGGGTTGAATATTTTCCTCTTGTAATTTACTTTCTTCGTCTAAAATGCGCTCTAGCAGTGCGGGATTACTAGGAGCCAGATTACTAGCACCTGATATACCAGTAGGGCTGGCCTGTTCTCCTTGGCTATATCTCACATGACTGGGACGAACGTGAAAATAAGCATCAGATGTAAAAGTCTGGCCAATTAAAGTAGAACCAATAGCTTGCGATTCTATATTAAACATCACACTACCATTAGCTTGAAATGGAAACAAAGCTTGACCCGTAACCAAGATTCCCAGAGGATAGATAATTGCCGTGATCAACCACAGCACCATAGTCATCCGAATAGCTGTAATAGTTTCTCGAATAAAAGTCATAAAAATTGCTATATTTCCTAAATATAATGTTGTATTTTCTGCTTGTATGGAATAGCAATTAACCAGGATCAAACTATCCCTGTCATGGCAATTAGTATATCTATTAATTTAATGGCGATCAACGGGACAACGACCCCACCGAAACCATAAATTAAAAGATGGCGTTGCAAAAGTTGATTAGCTGTCAAGGACTTTAACTGAACACCTCGCAAAGCCAAAGGAATAAAAGCTGGAATAATCAAAGCATTGTAAATCAGTGTCGATAATACAGCCGAATTAGTGCTAGACAAATTGATAATATTCAAACTTTGCAGATTAGCATCAGCAAAAATAAAGGGGAAAATTGCAAAATATTTGGGAATAATATTAGCGAGGGAAAAGATAGTCAAAACCCCACGGGTAATTAGTAATTGTTTACCAATACTCATGATATCAATCAGCTTTGTGGGATCAGAGTCCAAATCAATAATATTGGCGGCTTCTTTAGCAGCTTGAGTACCTGTATTCATGACCACGCTAACATTTGCTTTTGCTAGTGCAAGAGCATCGTTAGTACCGTCTCCCGTCATCGCTACTATTTGTCCTCCGGCTTGTTCTCTCTGAATAACACTGACTTTATCCTCTGGTGTAGCTTCAGCAATAAAGTTATTTACTCCAGCTTCTTGAGCAATTACAGAAGCAGTAATCTGGTTGTCGCCGGTGAGCATAATAGTATTAATACCCATTTGGCGTAGCTGGTGAAAACGCTCGCGGATACCGGGTTTAATAATATCTTTCAGATAAATCAGACCATAAATTTCGTTATCTAGACAAACTGCTAGGGGTGTACCTCCCTGTTGAGAAATTTTTTGATAAGCTGCATTCAGTTCTGACGGTTCCTGTCCATTGCGGAGACGGATAAATTCTCTAATTGCACTTACTGCTCCTTTCCGGGCTTCACGCCCCCCACCCAAGTTTGTACCACTCATTCGGGTAGTCTCGGAAAATTCCACCCCCACGGCTTGGTTAGGATCATAATCAAATCTGCCACCATAGCTTTGTGCCATGCGGATAATTGATTTTCCTTCCGGTGTATCATCAAAAACACTAGCAGTTAAAGCAATATGAGCCATTGCCTGTAATGAATAGCCATTCAGGGGAATAAATTCTTCTGCCAAGCGATTACCCAGGGTGATTGTGCCTGTTTTGTCGAGAATGAGGGTGTTAACATCGCCACAGGTTTCTATGGCTCTTCCAGAGGTGGCTATAATGTTAAATTGAGCAACTCTATCCATACCTGCAATGCCAATGGTACTTAATAATCCGCCGATGGTACTGGGAATTAATGCTACCAATAGGGCAATCAAAATGGGTACACTTACCGGAATATCGACATAGTAAGCAAAGATGGACAAGGTAGCCACAACTAACACACAGACTAAGCTCAAAACTGTGAGTAAGAATGTCAAAGTGACTTCGTTTGGTGTTTTGCGGCGTTGTTTTCCTTCTAATAAAACAATCATCTGATCAATAAACCCTTTATCGGGGTATGCTGTGATCCGAATAATCAGTTCATCAGAAAGAATCCGGGTACTACCGATAACCGAGCCGGCAACGTCTGAACCTGACTCTTTGAGGATAGGGACTGTTTCCCCGGTAATAGCGGATTCATCCACCGAAGCCACACCCATAATCACTTTACCATCAGCCGGAATCATATCCCCTGCTACTAAATAGATGGTGTCACCTGGTTTGAGAGTAGTGGAAAGCACTTCAGAAATTGTGCCATCGGCTGCCAGTTTTTTAACGATTGTCTCTGATTTGGTGGCGCGAAAGGTATCGGCTTGGGCTTTACCCCGTCCTTCGGCCAATGCTTCGGCAAAATTAGCCAGCCAAACAGTGAGAAATAAAATTCCTGTCAATAAGCCGTTAAAAATTTGGGGGTTATTTTCTGGGGCTGTCCCTAATAAGTTGGGAGCAATGGTGAATGGTAGGGTGATGAGTGTTCCCAACCAAACCAAAAACATGACTGGATTTTTAATTGCGTATCGGGGATGAAGTTTAACAAAAGCATCTTTGATGCTTCTGATATACAGTTTTGTATTGTTCATCTTAGCTTTTTTCAAGGCTGGGCGGCGATCGCCAGAACCAAAACGTGATGATTTACCTTGAGAAGTAGGTGCAACGTTCATTTTATCTAATGTGTGGGAAGAGAGGGGAGTGGGGAGTGGGGAGTGGGGAGTGTGGGGAGTGTGGGAGGTGTGGGGAGTAATGATTGGGTATTGGGTATTGCGGACTTTTCCCCCCTGCCCCCTGCACCCCTGCCTCTAATTACCGGCAGCTAATTGAAAACCTTCGGCAAGAGGGCCTAAAACTAATAGGGGAAAGAAAGCTAACATTCCCAAAATCACCACTAATCCAGCTGTGGCAGTGGTAAATAATAGAGAATCGGTTTTGAAACTGATGGGGGTAGCGCGGATTATTGGTTTACGAGACATACCATCAGCTAAGAGCAAAATAGCAATCATGGGAATGTAGCGCCCGGCAAACATACTGAAACAAGTGCTTAAATTCCACCATAGAGTTGTGCTATCTAATCCCTGTAAACCAGAACCATTGTTTGCACCGGCTGAAGCATACTCATAAACTACTTGGGAAATGCCGTGAAATCCAGGGTTAGTAATTCCAGATAAAACAAGAGGATAAGCCAATGTAATGGCACTGGGAATTAAAACCACAATGGGATAAATCAGCAGTACCACACTTGCAAGGATAATTTCTTGGCGTTCAATTTTACGTCCTAAAAATGCTGGCGTACCTCCCACTATTAACCCTGCCAAAAATACAGTCAAAATTAGATAAATAAATAGGTAAGCTGTGCCAATTCCCTGTCCTCCCCAAATCATTCGCAGAAATAAGTTAAATAAAGTTGCAAATAATCCTTTTGGCATTAAGGAATCATGCATCCCATTGACAGCACCGGAGGCGGTAGCAGTAGTTATCACTGCCCAAAGTGCTGTTTGGATTGCACCGAAGCGAATTTCTTTACCCTCTAAATTCGGCTGTTCTAATCCCAATGTGCTATTGACTAGCAGATTACCTTCTTGTTCTGCCCCCACTGCTATGGAAATCAGAATGACAAAGACTATAAATACCATCCAGAACAACAGCCAAGACTGTTTGAGATTTTTAGCAAATATGCCGTAGGTGTAAATTAAGGATGCGGGAATGGCAGTCATGGCGATGATTTCGATTAAATTAGTCGCACCGTTAGGATTTTCGTAGGGGTGGGCTGAGTTAACGCCAAAAAAACCGCCGCCGTTATCACCCAACATTTTAATCATCTCAAAGGAGGCAACAGGCCCTCTAGCAATATATTGTGTCCTGCCCTCTAAGGTTTGTACTACCAGGGTTCCATCTAATGTTTGTGGGACACCGCAGAAAACTAAGGCGATCGCCCCTATGATCGATATGGGTAGTAATATTCTCGTAATGCCACGGGTTAAATCAACATAAAAGTTACCCAGTTTTCTCCCTGTCAAACCCCGAATAAAAGCAATTCCTACCGCTAAACCTGTGCCGGCTGAGGTGAACATCAAAAACCCTAAAGCTGCTACCTGGCTAAAATAGCTCAAGGTGGTTTCCCCAGAGTAATGTTGCTGTCCGGTATTAGTGATATATGAAACAACTGTGTGCAGCAATATATCCCAACTAGGGGCATCAAAACCATTGGGATTCCACGGTAGTAATTTCTGATAAAAGATTAGCAGGTATACTGAAATACCCATAATCAGGTTACTGTACATTACTGCCCGAATATATTGCCAACCTGTGAAATTTTCTTTACTACGAATACCCGCTAAGACAAAGAAACTACGCTCTATAGGGTTCATTAACAGGTCAAGTATTGTGCTTTCTTCCAAGAAAACACGCGCCATGTATCTTCCCAAAATTGGCACGATTGCTATAACAATACACAGCGTTAAAGCGATTTGCAAAAAACCTTGTCCCATCTATTTAGCACTCAATTCAAGTTTAATGATAGATTTTACACATATTAAACAAATTACTCGGCGATTAGATTACGAGCAGTTCGGTAATGTTTCTTATATATAACCTCAATCGATTTGTTTTTTGCAGTTACTACTATTTTTCATATTCTTTCTCAAGTTTCAGTCAAAAATACTGAAAATTTACGCTAATACCACTTGTTAATATGACTTGGTTATACAATAACTTCCGGAAGTTTGCTAATGGCAAATACATACTAAAGTAGGATAAATTTATTACATGATATCCAAAACTGTATAGATTTACACTAAATTTTATCCATTCGTAAACTCAAATGAAAGTTAGCTAAAAATTATATGGCATATTCAGCCTTGTGCGTAAGCATCTTGGGTAAAAAGTTTGTCAGGTTTTTCACTACTTTGATATTTATTTCTTAGTCAGGCTATAGATTACCCCAAAGGGTGTAGGGTGATAAGAGCCATCGGTACAGGAAGCAGGATTGTAAATTCCTCATCACTATTCCTTGTTCCTTAATCACTAATGTTAACTTATATGGATGAATTGCTAAGGAAATATGAGGAAAATTAGCAATAAGATATTGTCGATTATATAAACTTTATTAAGGGGTGAACGGACGTTAATTTAAAACGTCATGTTGTCTGGCGTAACTGATAGGCTGAATTTGATAATTAGGTAATTATCTTAAAATATAGCAACGGACATATTGGTTAGGACATCATAATTGTTGTTTTAAGTGAACAGGGAACAGGGAACAGGGAACAGGAAATGTCCTAACTACCTTGGCGGTTGCTATAATTCAGCTTCTTTGAGATTTTTACTCTTTTGAATAATGCCAGAGTTACTATGTATCAACCATATTTATCTCCCGATGATTTACCATCTACTAAAACAATGCAAATGAGTGGCCTTTGGCTAACTCAACTAGAGGAAGCTACTAAAAAAAGCTTTTTCTTGGGATGTAAGCGGAATGTACGGATTTTGTTATCCAATTGTCACTGGTACTTTAAGGTAAATAGCGGTATTCTGATGTTAGTTTTGGTCTGTCATGATATCAAAAACTATCAGCATATTATGACGACTATTCCTTATTTAGCCAATAAGTTAAAACAATTTTCTAACCAAGCCAAAATTAGTGTCAGTTCTCCAGTAAATGAAGGTATACCGTGGATGGTTAATATTAATGAGGTATGGACTGGGGACTAGGGATTGGGGATTGGGGACTGGGGACTGGGGACTGGGGACACTTCGGCTACTTGTATTGAGCGGAGTCGAAATACGCTCAGTGCAAAAAGCTAGGTACTGTAAATTTTCACATGATGTTTATTGGGTCTACATCGAGAGTTAAACTCACAGAATCAGGACAAAGCGATCGCACTGAATCCCAATCAGGTAAATTTGGTAAAGTCGCGGGATCAAACTTCAGCAATATTTGCCAACGATAACGGTTAGCTACCCGCACTATATTAGCTGGGGCTGGGCCGAGAATATCAAATCCTTGATGAGAACTTAAAGCTGTGGCGATGATTTGGGCTGTGTTTTGCACTTGGATGGGATCTAAACTACTCAAGCGCAATAAAATTAACCTTCCATAGGGGGGATAATTCAATGCTTGGCGTTCTTCTAATTCAGTTTGGGAAAAAGACTGATAATTATGTTGTTTTACCGCCCCGATAACGGGATGTTCTGGGGTGTAAGTTTGCATAATTACTCTACCGGGATCATCCCCTCTCCCCGCACGTCCAGCTACTTGAGTTAAGGTTTGAAATGCCCGTTCACTGGCGCGATAATCTGATAAATGTAGTAAACCATCAGCAGAAACTACACCCACAAGTGTGACTTGGGGTAAGTCTAAACCTTTGGTAATCATTTGTGTTCCTAGTAATAAATGGGCTTCTCCTTTAGCAAATTGAGTTAGTAGGTGACGGTGTGCGCCTTTGTTGCGGGTGGTATCACTATCGAAACGAATATAACTCAACTGGGGAAACTGTTTTGCTAGTTCTTGGGCGACGCGCTGAGTCCCACTACCAAAGAATTTTAGGTAAGGGGAACCGCATTCGGGGCATTGTGGGGGATGAGATCGCGTATAGTTACAGTAATGACAGCGTAGTAATTGCGGCGCTCCTTCTTCAGTCTGGTGATAGGATAGCGACACATCACAATGAGGACATTCCATTACATAGCCACAACTGCGACAGGAGACAAAGGTACTGTGTCCCCGACGATGGATAAATAAAATTCCCTGTTGTTGCTTCTCTTCTAATTGATGCAACGCTGCTTGTAGTGACCTACTAAATATAGAACGGTTTCCCTGCTGTAACTCTAAACGCATATCGATTAACTCCACTGGTGGTAATGGGCGGGAGTTGATCCGTTCGGGGAGCGAAAGGTAGTAGGAGTGGGGAGTTGGGAGTTGGGAGTTGGTGATATTTACCCAACTTTCTAAGGAAGGGGTGGCGGAACCGAGAATTAACGGACAATTTTCTAATTCGGCTCGCCATTGGGCGACGGTGCGGGCGTGGTAGGTGGGGATGGGCGAGTCTTGTTTAAAGCTGCTGTCGTGTTCTTCGTCTAAGATGATTAAACCTAAGTTGGGTAATGGGGCGAAAATGGCGCTGCGAGTTCCGATGACTATTTGGGGTTCCCCGGTGAGCATTTGTCGCCAAGTATCATACCGTTCTCCTTCGGAAAGGGCGCTGTGATAAACGCTGACTTTACCGCCGAAACGAGCGCGGAAACGGTCTGTTAGCTGGGGGGTGAGGCCAATTTCGGGAACTAGAACTAGGGCGGATTTTCCTTGGTTAATTAGAGGTGCGATCGCCTGTAAATATACCTCTGTTTTGCCTGAACCTGTAATCCCATGTAACAAGACTTGAGCAAATTCCTTTAGCCCTTCTATAGTTGTTAAGGCATTTGCTTGGTGAATATTTAAAGTTTTGGGTAAATCTGCAATTAATGCTACACCCTGTTCTGTGCGCAATACTTCTTTGTCTTCAATGACAATGTAACCTTTTTGTGCCATCGTCTTCAGGGTAGAAGAACTAGCATGACAAATTTGCAGTAATTCAGTCTGCCATAATTCTCCCCCCCGTCGTCGCAATACTTCTAAAATTTCTCGTTGACGAGTTGTTAAATTACCATCAATGGAACCAATCAAGGTGACAGCTTTTTGTAACTTGGGGCGATTCAGTCGCGGTGGTTCTAAGTAACTTTCTACTAACCCAAATCGCAACAATTCCCGTACACCTTTATAGGCTGTTTTGACTTTTTGTTGCAAATAAACAAAGCTATAATCTCCTGCTGCTTGACTTTGCAACAGGTTTAAAACTTGTTGGGCTGGGGGACTGAGAAAAGTTAAAGCTGAGGAAATTTGTTGTTGAATTTCTGCATCTGAAATCAAGCGAATACGACGTTGAGAGCGACCTAATAACCCCGGTGGTAGTGCTACGCGGATCACTTGAATTAAAGGTGTATAGTAATATGCAGCAACTCGATTTAGTAATTCCCAATAGCTACTGGGGAAGAAGCCTTCGCTGACTATATCGTCTACTTCCTTAATTTTTTCTGGTGGTAAATCAATATTTGGTGCTGTTAATAAACGAATGGCGATCGCACCCAGTGTTTGCGTCCCAAAGGGTACACTTAAAATATCACCAGGTTTGATTTTTAACTGACTTGGTAATCTATAGGTAAATAATCCCGTGCTTCCTGGATAATCAACCAGCACTTCAATCCAGCCCTTTCCACTGTCAGAGTGGTAACTTTCTCCAGCTTCAGCCACCAGCAAATTCGGTAATTCTAGGCTATTTTTATACATATCTTGGTAACTTTGTAGAGGAATCTTTTTATTGCTTTTACTTAGTTGTTCAGAGTTCACTTAGCTTCATCAAATATTTTTATTTTTTGGAGGTAAAATGTAATTGATAATACTTTTATTCCACATAATACTTGATAAGTTTCCTTTTATGTAATTTACTAGACATTTTTGTCTCAACAAGACATGGCATAAATATTTAAAGTCCGTTATAAAAAATTCAGTTATCTTTCCTGAGATGTCTAAAATAGTCTGACTAATTACTAAATAGGACATAAACTTTTTCAGCCCCTTGATAGATATTCAACCCTTTGTGTATATGAGATGCTTTTATACAAATAAATTATTTCAGAAAAATAGACTAGTCAAGCCGTGTCCTTTAGAAAGCTTTATAAAATAAGCCCCGATACCAAAGCCAGACTATAATTTCTGTAATAATTTCTTACCGATCAAGCTTAAAAACTTATGTAACTGATAAAAGATTTAAGCTAGGGGGTATTTACTTGAGTTTTTTATATTTGTTAAGCTGGATAAAGGTTAAAGGTATTTGACAGATTTGGGTATTAAGAAAAAAATAAGGAATATCTCTGTTGGAACCTGAGAAGATAGTTTTTGGGTGCAAAAACCAGTATTTGTTAGAGGTTCTATCTAACAGGAGCCAAAAAATGACAGCGAGGGCATGATTTTCACTAATGAATAAGCAATTAGCAAAAAAATGTATTTTTCTGAAGCAAGGGTGCATTTGTTTCTTAGGGAAAACTACCAAGCTTCTAGGAAGTGGCTGTCACTAAATTATGTACCAAACAAAGCAAAAATCCCTAAAGGAAACTATGAACATTGCTGAATTGGGAACAATGGAAATACTGGAGACCACCGTTGAGCATGAAGAAGAATCGCTGGAAATTCTAGAACCAGTAGTAGAGTCAGAACCCCTGATCATCGAAAATCTAGAATCAGACGAACGTGATGGCGATCAGATGGCGGCAGCGCGGCCTTCCGGATACAATAAAACCGAGCATGATGATGCTGTTGGTGCATTTTTTAAGGAAATGGCGCGTTATCCGTTGTTAAAACCCGAAGAAGAGGTTGAATTAGCACGGCGAGTCAGGTTTCTAGAGGAAGTTAGGGAAATACAAGCTGCTTTGGAATTAGAACTGGGACAGCCAGTGAATAAGGTACAAGTAGCTGCACAGCTAGAAATGACCGAAAAGCAATTAGAAAGCCGCCTATATCAAGGTAGAGTAGCCAAACGGAAAATGATTCGCTCTAACCTGAGATTGGTGGTGTCAATTGCTAAAAGATACCTAAATAGGGGCGTACCTTTTCTGGATTTAATCCAAGAAGGCGCAATGGGTTTAAACCGCGCCACAGAAAAATTTGATCCTGATAAAGGTTATAAGTTTTCTACTTACGCTTACTGGTGGATTAGACAAGCAATTACGCGGGCGATCGCCAACGATGCGCGTACTATCCGTTTACCCATCCACATTGTTGAAAAACTCAACAAACTCAAAAAAGCCCAAAGGGAACTCAAGCAAAAACTCTGTCGCAATCCCAACGAAGCGGAAATGGCGGAAGCTTTGGAAATTAGCGTCCCACAACTGCGCCAATTGCAACAACTCAGGCGACAAGCACTGTCTCTCAACCACCGTGTAGGTAAAGAAGAAGACACAGAACTCATGGATTTGCTAGAAGATGAGGATAACTTATCTCCTGAAGCAAAAATGAATGAAAACATGATGCGCCAGGAAATCTGGGATGTCTTGGGAGATGTGCTAACCCCAAGAGAAAAAGACGTAATTTCTTTGCGCTACGGTTTAACCACCAGTGAACCCTGCACCTTAGAAGAAGTCGGTAATATGTTTAATTTATCTCGTGAACGAGTCCGACAAATTCAAAGTAAAGCTATGCGGAAACTGCGCCGTCCTCATATCGCCAAGCGCTTAAAGGGATGGTTAATTTAATTTGTAATTTGTAATTCGTAATGCCTCTTTTCCTGCGGAACGCTACGCGAACAGAGGAGCTTCGCTAACGTAATTCGTAATTCGTAAACGGATAAATTCGGCGACTTGTGACTAGATTGCAGGAATAGAGGGGAGGGGACAATAATTTTCGAGTTTTTGCTTTTTTCCCAGTCCCCAGTCCCCAGTCCCCAATCCCTAGTCCCCAGCTATATTAGTCAAAAGTTTTACAATTGACTATAAACTATGGACTGTGGATCATGGATAATGGACTAATGACTTCTAGTAGCGATTTAATTTTACGTTTGGCTGAACCAGCTGATAGCAACGTACTGTTTGATTTAATTAAGGGTCTGGCGGAGTACGAAAAATTATCTCATGCCGTAACTGGGAATGCTTTGGATCTCCAGGAGCATTTGTTTGGCTCACCAAAGTATCTTGAGGCAATATTAGCAGAGTATGCAGGGCAAGCGGTGGGCTTTGCCCTGTTTTTTCATAATTATTCCACCTTCTTAACAAAACCAGGCATTTATTTAGAAGATTTGTTTGTATTACCAGAATATCGCCGTCAAGGTATTGGTAAAGCTCTTTTATCTAAATTAGCCCAAATAGCTCTAGAGCGCAATTGTGGACGCTTAGAGTGGAGTGTATTGGATTGGAATGAGTCTGCACAGGCATTCTATCGGAGTATGGGGGCGGCTATTCTAAACGATTGGCGAATTTGTCGGGTTACAGAAGACGAAATGGAGCAATTGGCAAATAGAACTTCACAAAATTAAGTTTGACAGCTTGTCTTTTGACTTGGGGAATTAATTTAACGGAAAATAATCAATGGTATTAAACCCAATCAGCCGTTTTGCAGAGAGAACACGAAATGAAAAGAATTATTTCCCTGCTACTTTTAGGCATAACTATCTTCACCTTTGCCTTTAGTAGTCCAGCCTTCGCAACAGATGCAGTGAATGGAGCGAAAATATTTAGTGCTAATTGCGCTGCTTGTCATGCGGGGGGTAAAAATCTGGTTCAAGCTAACAAAACTTTGAAGAAGGACGCTTTAGAAAAGTACGGTATGTACTCATCTGAGGCAATTATTTCTCAAGTGACAAATGGTAAAAATGCTATGCCTGCCTTTAAAGGTCGCTTAAAACCAGAACAAATTGATGATGTTTCTGCTTATGTACTATCACAAGCAGATAAAGGCTGGTAGTACCGCAGGGCAGAAGTCAAAAATCAAAGGTCAAAAGTCAGAATTTTATTGGCTTTTCATTGATTTTAAGGGTTGCACTTTTTACGCCCTGCTGTATTAGTTAATTTCTTGGAAGAATGAAATAAGAGACATATCTCAATTACTCTGGTAAATGCCAAGTAGCATCAAAAGTTCGTAAAATTAATTTGGGCTTCTGCTAACAGTTAGAAAATTAACCGTTAGTAGGGCTTTTTTATTATTAAATTTACTACTGCTGAAATTGTCAAAGAGGATGATTATGACTTATTTCTGGCGATTATTTCTCAGTTTAGTGCTGGTTTTACTACTAAATTTTTCCAGCAATGCTGCATATTCTTTACCTATGATTAATACCCAAATCACAGCAAATGACTTTTTAAGTTTGGGTGTACATAATATGCAGAGTGGGAATTATCAACAGGATCTGGAGAATTTTAACCAAGCACTGGAATTTCAATCAGATTTGGCTTTAGCTGATGGCGATCGCTGTTTAGCTGACCTAGAATTACAAGATTACCACGCAGCAGTTACAGATTGTAATCAAGCCATAAATTTAGCCCCACATAACTTTGAAGCGTATTTGAATCGGGGTTTAGCACAATACAGACAAGGTAATGATTCAGCCGCCATTGCTGATTATAACTATGCGATCGCACTTCATCCGATTGATTTTCGAGCTTACTACAACCGAGGTTTAGCTCATGCAGGTGTGGGAAATTATCCCCAGGCGATCGCTGACTACAATTTAGCTTTAACTCAAATTCCCCCAACCACAAGTTCATGGCTGGCGGATATCTACAACGACAGAGGTTTAGCCCACTTATTCTTACAAAACTTTCCAGCCGCTATCCTAGACTTTAATCGGGCTATTCGCCAAAATCCCCAGGATGATAGAGCTTATTTTAATCGTGGTTGTGCTGATGGTAGAAATAACGATCATGTCAGTGCAATTCACAATTTTTCCCAAGTAATCAAACTTGATCCTAGTCATGCTCCAGCTTATTTGAATCGGGGAATCGCGGAATATAGTTTAGGCTATCATCAAAAGGCGATCGCTGATCTGAAACAGGCATCTGATTACTTTAAAAACCAAGGAAAAAACATTGAACATCAAAAAACTTTAGATTTAATCCATAATCTAGGGCGAGAACTCCAATTTGTGACCGAAATTGCTCTATTCTCAAATTTATACCTATTGTAAGAAATATTTAATTACCCTCAAATTTAGTGTTCATACTCGTTATCATTATGAGTAGTGAAAAGGAAAGCGAGTAATCATCCCACACTATGTATGACTCATCTATAGACTCCTGTGAAGCGGTGGAAACTAGCGAAGAGTCTGCACCGTTATCATTGCAAATACCAGTGAATATCCAGGAGACTAAAGAAATATTAGGTGATAGTCAACCAGCTGACATCGCCACAGCTATCAGTGAACTTCCTTGTGGTTGGCAGGCTGAAGCCTTTTATAAGTTACCAAGACATCAGGCGATCGCAGTTTACCAAACTTTGAATAGCAGCGTCCAACAGCAGCTGAGAGAAGATTTTCAACAAAAAGATGATTTAAACCTTACCCAGGAATTGTCGCCTCACGAGCGCACACAATTATTTGACTTGCTGTATATACCTGAAACTGCACAGGATAGCGACTCAGAAGACAATGAAGATAAAGAGAATAACCCGTTAGCAATTGTCAAACGGCGATTAGGTTGGTTATTTATTCTGTTGCTGGCTAGTAGTAGCACCACAGCAGTAATTAAAAGTCAAGAACATATTCTGCAACAAGTCGTTGTGTTGGCTAGCTTTATCCCCCTACTCATTGCTTATGGTGGTAACGTCAGTACCCAAACAGCCACAGTTGTAGTCCGGGCCCTTTCCCAAAAAACTCACTTAAAAACTCTGATTACCCAAGTGCTTTACCGAGAAATGGTTTCTGGTGTAATTCTAGGGGTAATTTTAGGCATATTGGTGACAGGGGAAGCAATGTTATTACAAAATAATCCCATGATTGCATTAGTAATTGGGGTGAGCTTATTTACCATTTCTGTGTTAGCCAGTTTCTGTGGTGCAATGTTGCCATTTTTTTTCCAGGTTCTGGGATTTGATCCCGCCTTAATGTCCGCTCCTTTAGGCGCTACCCTAGTAGATGTAGTCGGAATCCTGATTTACTTACAAATAGCCCGGTTAATTTTACATATTTAACCCGAAACCCACTTCCCGTTCTTACTGAGCGGGTTGGGGTTAAAATAGCTATAGCAAAGGCAATCATGGTCAGGAGTCATTGAGTGCAAAAACTACTGATATTGTTATTAGTGACAGTATTCCTATTAATCAATAATTTTACTTCCCCGGCGATCGCAGCAGACATAAATCAAGGCGCAGAAATTTTTAGCCTGCAATGTGCCGGGTGTCATATCAACGGCGGTAACATTATCCGCAGGGGTAAAAACTTAAAAAAACCAGCCCTAGAAAAATATGGGATGAATACCATAGAAGCAATCACAGGTATCATTACCAATGGTAAAAATAATATGTCAGCCTACAAAGATCGCCTAACTCCAGAGCAAATACAACAAGTTGCAGCTTACGTACTCCAACAAGCAGAAACAGGTTGGCATTAATTCTATATCTCGCAAGTCACAGGATTTATTTGATTGGTCACTGCGGCGACGAATATCGGCGATAATCATCACAAACAGGAGCAGTTTCGCGTATGCAACCTAGCACAACCCCCCAAACTAGACTAGTAGCCGGAAATCTACGTTGTATCCATCATATTGCTCTCAACGTTAAAGATATGCAAGCCTCTAAGCACTTTTACGGTAAGATTTTAGGTTTGCATGAACTCACAGGGGAACAAGTACCAGCCACTTTAACAGAACTTGTAGCTACAGGGAAAGTCGCCAACTTTGTTACCCCCGATGGGACGATTTTAGATTTATTTTGGGAACCGGAATTATCACCACCAAATCCCAATCCAGAAAAGACATTTACCAGAGCATACCATCTCGCCTTTGATATCGATCCGCGATTCTTTGAAACAGCCTTGACAGTCCTCAGAGAGAATCGAGTGGCGATCGCCCACGGACCAGTTACCCGACCTACAGGCCAAGGTGTATACTTTTATGACCCCGATGGTTTTATGCTAGAAATTCGTTGCAATCCAGAATAACACCACTTGGCATTGCTGAAAACAAGTTTCAACCTTGATTTCCGGCTCAACCTATTAACCACCTTGACCGAGAAACAGCCTCACTACAACAAGTATCGCACCAATTAATTAACCAAAAGTTGAACCATTCCAACCCCACATAGTAGCTTTAGCATCGGCAAATTCGATATAAATCCGATTTTCAGGTACACCTAAACTTTGGTTAATTTCTTGACAAAATTCCTGACTCATCGCTTTAGTTTGGTCTGGCTTCATTGTGCCAATACTTTTAATTTCAGTCTAGTAGATTAATAGTGGTGACTGACTGAAATAATATAATGCAA